>JAABSZ010000304.1:0-3216 GCA_011390135.1 Desulfobacteraceae bacterium
CCTCCCGTTCCTTTGATCTTGATCATCTCCGCGGAAAGGGGCCCAAGTCCGCCCCGGACATTGTCCCATGCCATCTCACCCTTTCGGAGGGTGAAGAGGTCCACGAGTCGAATCGCTCCTTTTCGAACCGATTCCAGATCCGTAAGATGAAGCGAAGGGCCGCCCTTTCGGCAGCAGGTTCCGCAGCAGAGGCAGGTGGATGGTTTTCGGGTAATTTCACTCATAGTGAATGAATAGATACCAGCAGACCCTAAAGCCGTCAAGCTCCTTTTCCTGCAGCCGGAAAATGGCTTGCACCTTCCCGCCAAATCCGCTATCTTTGATCCATGCTTCGGCTGTTTGTGAAATTTCTCACCCGGATCGAAGATTTAGAAGCAAAGATTTAGAAGCGAAGATTTAAAAGATACAGATGACTGCTTTCATTCCAACTGCTGTCGAGATTTGCTAGTGAAGGAGAGATATGCAGGAGATACGATTTCACGGCCGGGGAGGACAGGGGACTGTTGTGGCCTCGGTGATTCTGGCAAAGGCATTTTTCAAGGCCGGATACGATGTTCAGACCTTTCCGGTATTTGGGGTGGAGCGCAGGGGGGCGCCTGTTGAAGCCTATCTGCGGCTGGATCATCAGAAGATCCTCATCCGCAGCAATCTCTATACACCGGACCACATTGTGGTGCAGGATGCAAAACTCTTTGATGTGGCCGATGTCACCCGGGGCCTCAAACCGGGCGGATGGATTCTGATCAACGGCCAAAAGCCGCCCCAAGGTCTCGATCTTTCCGGTTTTCGCGTTGCACTGGTGGACGGAACCCGGATCGCGCTTGAGAACCGGTTGGGAACCCGCACCCATCCGATCATCAATACGGCCATGATCGGCGCATTTGCAAAGATCATGGAAGTACCTTCTCTGGAGATCCTTCAGGATGCCATCTCAGAAGAGATTCCCATCAAGATTCAGGCCAATGTGGATGCAGCCCGGGACGCGTATGCCGCGGTCCGGTTTTAGAAACGATATATCAGGAAAAAAATATTGTTACCCAAAAGATTGGCGCAGACGCTTCTGATCACCATTTTGCTGACCGTCTTCTCTGCCGAGGCCGCGGAGAAGGCCGTTAATGTCACGACCCTCTACGGTTATCCGCCCTACTGTTTCCTGCGGGCCGATATCCAGGACAGGCATCTGACCGGAGAGCAGGGCGAACCTGTGGAACCGGGTACGGATTCGACGGTTCTGCAGGGTTACAGTTGGGAGATCTTCAGGGAGAGCTTCCACGAGATGGGCTATACGATCCATCTGACAGTATATCCCTGGGCCCGGGCTCTGGCCATGACCAAGGCCAAAAAATTCGATATCCTCTTTCCCACGGGAAAGAACAGCCAGAGGGAAAAGATCTTCCACTATTCCGGAGAGGCGATCAATCGGGTCAATTTTCTCGTATATCTGCCGGCAGATTCACAGCTCCCATGGGACGGACTTCAATCTTTGGCCGGCCTCACCATCGGGGTCATGCGGGATTTCAACTACGGAAACCAATGGGCCGCGTTGGCGGATGTCCGAAATTATGAGGTGAACACCATTCTACAGGGATTCCGCATGCTCGACCGGAAGCGTCTGGACGGATTTGCAGGATACGAGCAGATTTGGGACTATGCTCTTAAAAAGATCGGATCGAAGACGCAGTATCGAAAACTTCCTCCGTTTGAATACACAGAGGAGTATGCGGTCGGCCTGAAGAGTACCCCCGGAATCGAGGGACTTCTCAGGGATTTCGATTCTGGAAGGCGTCGGATCGAAGCCTCTGGAATCGCAGAGAAGATCTCGCGGAAGTGGATGGATTGATCCGCGATCTTCAAACGATTTCAGAGGAGTTGCAAAACGAGTCAAGTTCAAAGGGAGAATCATGACAGAATCGGAGAAGAATCTGAAAAGCGAGAGGATTCCTCCTGTGATCTCGCAGTCGAAAATTTCGACCGAAGCCAATCAAACCGGAACATGGCGGTTTTTAAGACCCGGTTATGATGAAAAGACGGCTCCCTGCAGCGCGGCCTGTCCCGCGGGGGAGGATATCGGCCGCATAGAGATGCTGGCCGCAAAAGGCGATCTTGATGGGGCATGGGAGACGATCCTTGGGGAGAACCCCTTTCCGGCCGTCTGCGGACGGGTCTGCTTCCACCCCTGCGAGGGGGTCTGCAATCGGCGGGAATTCGATTCAGCCATCGCCATTCATGGCCTTGAACGCTTTATCGGGGATGCGGGTATCGGGAAAAAACTTTCAGCTCCTGTTCCCCGCCATACAAAGGTTTCCAAAAGGATTGCCGTGGCCGGGGCAGGCCCTGCCGGCCTTTCCGCGGCCTATTTTCTGGCACGAATCGGCTATGGCTGCGACATCTTCGAAGCTGCGCGGGAACCGGGGGGGCTGCTCCGATGGGGAATTCCGCAATACCGGCTCCCGGCAGCGGTTCTTGCCGCGGAGATCAGCCGGATCGAGGCCATCGGCGTAAAGATTCACTGCAACAGCCCCATCGATGAAGAGAGGCTAAAATCCCTACGGAATGAGTATGACGGCCTCTTTGTCGGCTGCGGCGAGAACAGACCCATTCCCCTGAAGATCCCCGGAGAGGAACTGGCTTTAGACGGCCTCGATTTTCTGCGCCAGATGCGCCAGGGGAAGAAAACCTGCACCGGAGTCACGACGGCCGCGGTGATCGGCGGCGGCAATACAGCCATCGATGTGAGCCGCTCTCTGCTGCGGATGGGCGCTAAAAAGGTCCTGCTGATCTACCGCCGGCGACGGGAGGACATGCCCGCGTTTGCCCAAGAGGTGGAGATGGCCATTCAGGAAGGGGTGGAGCTGGTTGAACTGCGGGCGCCGGTCCGCATCGAGCGCAAAGACCGCGACTGCCGATTGATCCTCGGACCCATGAGGGCCGAGGGAACGGCCCAAGATGGAAGAGCCCGGATTCTTCCCGCGGATGGAGAGGAGGAGAGCCTCGATGTGCAGAGTCTCTATCGGGCCATCGGCGCAGAGCCTGCAGCGGACTGGCTCCGGCCTTCTCAAAAAGGAGATGTCGAAAGATTCAGCCGTTCCACAATCTTTTATGATCAGTTCCCGATCATCTTCGGCGGCGATCTGACCAACCCGACCAAGAGCGTCGCGGATGCCATCGGATCGGGAAAGGAGGCCGCTATGCTCTTCGACACCCTCTTTGCCGAAG
>JAABSZ010000305.1:0-3192 GCA_011390135.1 Desulfobacteraceae bacterium
GAGCCTTTCCAGAAGCCGGATCAGCCCCCCGGGATCATACCCGGTTCGGTACGCGGCAGTCACTGCATCCCTGTCGGCCTTGAGCAGAAATTCGGTTTTGATCCCCTTCTCATAGAGAACTCCGGCCAGAGCATCGATCAATCCATTGAAGGTGCTTATGCGCGCCTGTTCTGCACTGTCCAGAGAGCGAAACAGATGATTTCCTTGAACATTGGCGATCTCATGTGCCAGTACGGCAGCCAGCTCTGCTTCATCCTCCATCAGTTTAAAAAGAGCGGAGCCGATCAAAATAACGCCGCCGGGGCAGGCAAATGCGGCCGGTACAGTGGTGTCGATCACCGCAAAATATAGGGGCCGATCCGGTTGGACCAGTTCCCGGGCCACTCCGTTTCCCACGAGGTTGACATATTTCTGCACTTCTTCATCAGCAACCGGAAGCCCCAGCCGTTCAAATCCCTTCAGCACAAGCTGGTCTCCGATGACAGCTTCGGTATGGGAATCAAGACGAATGGCCCAGGCCAGAGGGGCCGCAAAACTGAGCAAATAGATTATGCAGACAGATACTGCGGCCGTGCCGAATCCCAATCTTTTCATCATTGATACTCTCCGATATTTCCCTCTTTCAGAAACGCCCTCAACTCCTCTTCGCTGGTATAAAACTGCAGAATCTGATCGAGGGCATCCGTATGCTCTTTTTTCGCATCGGAAAGCTTATCCTGAGAGGGTGAACTCTCCTCTGTTTTTTTCCCGCGAATGCTCCGGGAGGTATCGGCCGCAGCCAGCAGGATTCCGCTGTCTCCGAGATCCCCCAGCAGATCGTCTGCCGAAGGCATCTCCTCTCCGGGCGGTGTCTCGGAAACCTTTCCCCGGTAGATCCAGCCGATCTTCTCCTCCGGGGTCGAGACCTTGTACCATCTATCCTGAAAATCGAGTACCATTAGAACGGTTCCGGAGGAGAGTTCCGCGATTGTGTCCGCGGATGCGGACCGGTCGGCCTTCAGTGCCGCGCCGGTTAGAGAGACATAGAGGGTCTTCTCCGCAAATCCCAATGCGGCAATCCCCATCGCCAGAAAAAAAAGGGTTATCTTCAGGATCTGTTTCATCAGAAAACCTCCCGTGCCCTAAATGATGGTCATCGTAAAGATCTGGGCTCACATATTGCCGGAGACCTGAATCACCTCTCCGTATCCGACAATTATCCACTATCCACTATTCACCAGTCACTATTCACCATGCTGCGCTTCCGCGGCCGCATCATACCCCAGATCAAATGCCATGAGATTGGTCTCCACAAACGATGCCTTGGTCCGGGTCCGGATCGCCTCCCGCACCGCTTCGGTTGTCAGGGGAAGGTTTCCGGTCTGCATCATCGCGCCCAGCAGAACCATGTTGACCGACATGATGTTTCCGGCCTCCCGGGCCAGCTTTGCCGCATCAAATGCGATGAGCTTTGCGGTCTTTTTCCGAATCAGAGCTTTTGCGGCCTCCAGATCCGGATAGGTTCCCCGGCCTATGGCCACGGTAAAGGGCGGTGTTGGCGCGGTGTTGGTGATCACCTCGGTTTTGCTGCTGCACTTGTTCAAGGCCCTAAGGGTCTCGGAGGGCTCGAATCCCACCAGGAGGTCCGCCTCGCCGTCCGATATAATGGCACTCTTCGCGTCTCCAAAGACCAGCGCGGATTCGACCACGCCGCCCCGCTGGGCCATGCCGTGGATCTCGCTCATCCGGATCGGAACATCGGCCATGAGAGCGGCCTCGCCGATCACACGGGATGTCAAGAGATTTCCCTGTCCGCCCACTGCAACGATTATCAGTCTTGTTATATCTGTCGTCATCTGCTTATTCTACTCCTTAACCGGTGATATCGCGTGTTCGGGACAGATCTGGGCGCAGACCGAGCAGCCGGTGCAGGCATCCGGGTCGATCTTCACTGCATCGCCCTCCGTGTAAAAGGCCGGACATCCGAGGCCATTGAGGCAATCCCTGTGGTTTTTGCACCGGGAGGTCACGGTAAAGGGTTTGCCCCTCTTCTTGCCCAGTCCCCTTGCAAATAGGATGCAGGGCTCTTTGGAAATCACCACCGATACGCCGGGAAACCCTATGGCCTCCCTGACGGCTTCGATGCTCTTTTTCACGTTGTAGGGCTTGATGGTCGTCACATGGCCCACCCCTAGCGCCTTGACCACGGCTTCGATCGAGACCTGTCCGTACCCTTCGAAGTTCATGGCCTTCATGTCCACGCCCGGATGGGGCTGGTGGCCCGTCATCGCGGTTGTGCCGTTGTCTAAAATCACCAGGGTGAAATTGTGGTTGTTGAAGACCGCGTTCACCAGGCCCGGAATCCCGGAGTGGAAGAAGGTGGAGTCTCCGATAAAGGAGATGACCTTCTGCTTTGTGGCCTTGGCAAATCCGCCGGCAGAGCCGGTGGAAGAGCCCATGCAGATGAGAAAGTCGCCCATGGAGAGGGGAGGGAGGAAGCCGAGGGTGTAGCAGCCGATATCTGTGGGATAGACCGTATCCATTCCCTCTGCTGCCGTCTTTACCGCATAGAAGGTGGCCCGGTGGGAGCATCCCGCGCACAGGTTGGGGGGCCGCTGGGGGATCTCCGGAACATCTGAAAGATCGAGTGGTTCCGGCTTTTCGATCTCGATGCCGAAGAAAGTTGCAACAACCTGCCGCACCAGCGACGGATTGAATTCGGAAAGGCGGGAGAAGTATTCCTCCCCTTTACCCGAGATGGGAAGGGTCAGCCCCGCCTCCTGGGCCGCGGCCTTGACCGCTTCCTCCATATAGGGCTCTCCCTCCTCTGCCACCAGAACCCGGTCGCAACCTTTCAGAAAATCCTGAACCAGCGCCTTGGGCATGGGGTGGGAAAAACCGATCCGGAGGATCTTTGTCTTCTCTTCGATGCCGAGATCCCGCACCGCATCCGACACATAGTTGAAGCTGACGCCGTTGCAGATGATGCCCCAGGCCGCACTCTTCTCTCCGTTGATGAAGTTCCAGGGGGATTTCTCCGCGATCTCTCCGGCCCTCTTCTGGTTCTCCAGCAGCCGGACATGGAGTTTCCGGGAGACCGCGGGCACCGTCACATAATTGAAGGGATCTTTGACGAATTTCCCCCCGGTCTCGGGCTTTCGGATCTCTCCGAACGAGACGATCTCGGTGGAGTGGTTGATCCGGGTGGTGGTG
>JAABSZ010000306.1:0-3192 GCA_011390135.1 Desulfobacteraceae bacterium
ATCAACGGTTCCGTGGATCCGGGAGAAATCTTCGTCAAGCGGTAGATCTGAATCGCTCCTTTGCGGAATCTCATCAGCCCTGCATCAAAGGTGAAACCAAGACTTTTTGCCACTGCTTTTGCCCTTTCCAGGGTTTTTGGCTCGATCAGAATATCGATATCCAAAGTCGCTCTGGGAAAGGCATATACGGCCATCGCCAGACCGCCGCACAGCGCAAAGCTGATCTCTTCTCTTTTGAATGCAGACACAAGTTGGGAAAACTCTTCTAACAGTTCCATTTTATCCTGTCAAAACGGCCAGAACCAGGGAATAAAAACCGCCCCCGCAGCCAGCACCAGCAGGTTCAGCGGTATCCCCAGTGTCAGATAATCGGAAAACCGATACCCACCTGGCCCATAGACCAGCAGATTCGTCTGATACCCCATGGGGCTGGCAAAACAGGCGCTGGCCCCGAAGCAGACCGCGATAATGAAGGGCCGGGCATCGGCCCCCAGACTGGCCGCAGTGGAGATTGCGATGGGAAAGAGCAGCACCGCGGTCGCGTTGTTGCTGAGAACCTGGGTGCAGACGCTCGTCAGCAGCAGGAACCCTCCCAGCACGACCCGGGGAGAATAGCCCGCAAAGAGCCCCAGAAACGCCTCCGCATAAACCCGGCTGGCCCCCGTGGCCTGCATTGCCTCCCCCAGCGCGATGGTCCCCACGATCAGCAGCAGCACATCCCTTTGCAAAGCCTGATATGCGTCCCGGGGCTGAATGCAGCCGGCCAGGATCATCAGAAAGGCCGCAGTCAGGGCACAGGTCATGATATCGGCCAGCCCCGATGTTGCCCCAATGATGAGCCCTCCGAAGATCAGCAGCGACAGCCACGCCTTGCGCTTGAGCACGATCTCCTCGGAGATGTCTTCGATGATGATGTACTCCCGCGCGGCCCGCATCGCAATAAGCTTTGCCGTGCCGCACCAGACCAGCACGATGTCGCCTATGCGCAGGCGGATCTCCTGGATCTCCCGCTCAGTATAGTGGAGGTCCCTGCGCCGGATCGCGATGAAGTGGATGGCCGGGTCCTGAATCAGCTCCGTCTCCACCAGGCGCCGGCCCAGCAGGTTCGATTCCGGGGTGATTATCATCTCCACCACCACGGGGGCATCTCTGGCCACGCTGAAGGAGAGATCCTGCTCGGAACTGGGCAGGACCACATTCCCCTCCTGTAGCACCGCGACCAGTGCATTGACCGAACCCTTTACCAGCAGCCGGTCGTCCGGAGCCATCTCCACCGGGTCCCGCTCCGGATGGTAGATGATGGAGTGGCGGATCAGCTCCAGCACCCCCAGATCCGGATGGCGCTCGGCAAAGAACGCAACCGGATCTTCCCCGACCAGAGAGCTGCCCCGGGGGATCTTCAGCTCGGCCAGATAGCGGCGCTGCTCCCCCTCGCCGAACTGGCAGGTGGGGTTGAAGAGCGAGGGCATCAGCCGGGGGGCCGCGATCAGCAGAAATATGATTCCGGCAACGGCAATCGGAACCCCCAGACGGCCCAGCTCGAACATCCCGATGGCCCCATATCCCGCGGCAAGGCTCAGGTCGCTGACGATGATGTTGGTCGAGGTGCCGATGAGGGTGCAAGTCCCGGCCAGAATCGAGGCGTAGGAGACAGGGATCAGGAACTTGGAGGGGCTGAGGTTGAACTCGCAGCACATGATCATGATCACCGGGATGAAGAGGAGTACCACCGGCGTATTGTTGATGAAGGCCGAGGCCACCCCCACCGTGAGCAGAATCACCCCCAGCGCCAGGGTCATACTTCCCTTGGCCAGCCGCGTCACATACCGGCCGATGAACTCGACCGCGCCGGTGCGGATCATGGCCTTGCTGATGACGAACATGGCCCCCACCGTGATCACCGCTGGATGGGAGAACCCGGCCACCGCAAGTTTCGGCGGCAGAATCCCCGTTACCATCAGCAGCACCATGATGCCGACCGCGGTCACATCCACCGGCAGCCATTCGGTTATCAGCAGGAGAATCGTCAATACCAGAATAGCGGTGATTATCGGGATGGCCATTTCAGAATCTCTCCGTTCTACAGATCGGTCCAAAGGGAAAAAATTTTTGACGAAAACCGCCAAACCTTTTGCTTTCCGTCCAAAAGGCAAAAAGATTTTTCATTGCTTCATCCCTTCTCCAGCCTCTGTTTTCGCTTCTAAAAAATGGAACCCTATGTAATTCCAGCTAATGCCCTCCCCTTTTCCCTTTTTTCAGCTCCTGGCACTTCCTGTGCAATATGCCGAGCATAGAACGGATTTACCGAACCGTGACCCATTTGTCAAAAGAAATGAGGAGGAAAATAAAATGCAATCCATCTATATCGCGGGAGAAACCGCCAATATTATCGGCAGGAACGTGGAAATCGGAAGAGCAGGAGATGATCAGCAGTCGATCCGCGCAAGCCATATCGTGCAGGGGCTCCTGGGCTCGGCCATCACGCATGAACGTGGGTTTGATTTCGAATCGGCCGGACGCATCTACCAGGATCTTATGGCCGCAAACGAACATCATCGCCTGTTTGACGCGGAAATCATCCAAAGCCATCTCTCCCGGATCGAGGCGCTCATGGCCGAAAAGGCCATCTATGAGCGGATCGACCGGAATGCCAGAGAGATCCTTTGGACCGTCGGAATGAACCTTGCCGACAGCCCGGAGATCATGGAGATCCTGCTGACGGCCGATGCCGTGGATTTCGACAATGAGGGGGCAGTGTTCGTGCCTCTGAAGCCCGATTATGTAAAACGATGCCTGGAAACCGTGCCCCGGTCATTTCCCGGGGAGTGCGGGCCGAACAGCTTCGGCACCGGAGCCACCCCGCCGTTTCTCAAAAGAGAGGGAGATGATACCCTGCGGGCCGCGACATCAGAGGAGTTCAACCAGATCCTGAAAGCCGCCACAGCCCATTCCGATGCCATCAGCATCTTCAGCCTGCCGGTGCAGACCGATCGAAGCATGAGCGATTACGGGTGCGTCCTCGGGATGGATCGGGCATTTTCCGGCCTCAAGATGGCCTGCACAAAGAAGATGGCAGATCATGAGGCCGCATATCTGGCGGCCCGGCCCGACTGGCTCGACGGCACATCCCTGATGACCAGCCTCACACCCATGAACAGCATGGTTCCCTCATTTCTCCGGAGCGCATCCAAC
>JAABSZ010000307.1:0-3177 GCA_011390135.1 Desulfobacteraceae bacterium
GGTCCAAGAGGCTCCGGTCTTCATCGCCATCCTCCATGACAGCGATGAGAAGATCCGCCGGGCACTGGCCGAATACAGCATCCTGACCGAGGGTTTGAGCGAGGAGGAGGGGGGGAAGTACATCAACTTCATCGAGGATCAGAAGGGGCATCTGGCTCAGGAACTGACCGGGGCCTGCGACAAAGGGATCAACGCGGGGCAGTACGTCCTGCCGGTCCATCTGCCGGGGGAGAATCCGGACCTCCGGGAGACCGGCTTTGCCCTCTTCGATGCGGTCTACGATAAGATCATCCCGTTTCCCTTTGATAAATTCCAAACCCCCCGGGGCAAGGCCGCGACCTACTGCCGGGAGATCACGGTGGAGCTGTTGAAAGGAAATCTCGACTATGAATGCTTCACCACATGCAACGATCAAGTGCAGAAACGGATAGAAGCGGTGCTGCTGAATGCATGGGAAGCCTTCAGCCGTAAACAGATCCCCCTGATCCCGGGACATCCGGGGCTGGCCATGATCATCCGGGCGTTCGACGAAACCCTGAAGGCGGAAAACGAGTTGAACCTCGGCGCGATGTTCGGGCAACTGCTGGCGCCGCCCTACGGATTCAACGTCGCGTCCGCAGGACTGGCCCTCGGGGTCTTCATCTGCCCCCGCCACGAGATGACCGCGCTCCTCTACGACGGCAAGAGCATCACCCCGTCCGAATGGATCAACCTCGTCTTCGAGAAGAACTTCTTGAAGAAGGAGGCCCTGGAAAGGACGGTCATCCAGTACATCCGGGACGAGGAGTGGGGAGAGTGGAGGCGGCTGCTCACGGAATGGGAGGCCGAGAGGACCCATTCGGGCCGGGTCGGATATCTGGAAAAGTCCGAGAAGCTGCTGAGGCGGATTCCCCTCTCTTCGGAGATCCTGTACCTCCGGTGGAAGAATCTCAAGGAGAACGCGGAAAAATCCTATTCGGCCCTGGAGCAATTCGAGAAATTCCTGGAAAAGCGGGACATCTTCTATGAAAAGGGAATGGAAACCGGGGATGTGGACAGCCTGAGCCGTGTGGGATACGAGCTGGTCAGGCAACAGGAAAAGATGAAGGGGGAAAAGGAGCGCTGGACAGATGAACATTTCGAAAGCGTTTCCGCGCGGCTGACGCGCATTCGGGGCGCGGTTCAGGAGCTGTTTTCGGAATGGCTCCCTTCACAAGTCTGCACTTCAATGGAACAGATGGGTACTTTCAGAGACAAGATGGTCAAGTACACTGCCGGCAACCTGAGAAACATGAACCTGCATGACCTTGCCAAAGCCGTTGAAAGCCATGCCCATCATATCATCAACAACATCAAGGAACTGCATGGAATCTCCTACAGCATCGACGCGGCACGATCCTTTCTGGCAAGTCATACCCCGACATCCAAAACCCCGATTTCCGATCTTGCGGAATGGACAACAGGGGCAGAAAAAGTAAAAGAGGATCTTGCCAAGGCCAAAAACCAGAAGAAGGTAAAAATCGATGTCCCTGAAATCGATGGATTCATCGAAAAGCTCAACGATTTCAACGCTGCATGTGAAAAACAGGAAACCGCGCATTGGGAGATCCACACAGACCTGATCGAACGCCCCTTTCTCACCATCGAAGAGATCAACGAGATCCATGACAAGGTGCGGGAGGTGCTTCCCATCTACGCCGGCCAGAGCCCGGAATTCGAAGATTTGAAAAAGCTGGAAGGGCGCTTGGAGATGTTCCGGGGGGATGCTGCTGCATGGAACGACTTGAACCTTTCCGAAGATGAACTCGAAAAGATGGTAAGCCGCAGAGTCGAAGCCGTATCAGCAAAAGAGAGTGCGGACGAACTGCTGCCGGAATGGCGGAGCGCGGCCGAAATCTACGGAAATATGCTGGCGGGGCTGAAGGCGCAGCGGAAGGAGAGATCCGCGGAGTGGATGGAGATGGCCTTTCGGTCGTCTACGGACCCGGAGAAGCTGAGTTCCGATGAATGCCGAAGGCGGCTTTCGGAGATGGCTTCGGTTCCCGCGTATGTCACGAAAGCCGATCGGGAGAAGCTGGCTTCACTGCAAAAAGCCCTTGAAAATCGGCTCTCTGCCCTCTGGATGGCGGAGAATTACCAGCCCGCCGAATCCATCGAAAAGATGGCGCCGGAGAGATGCCAGAAACTGCTCACCGTGTCTGCGGCTCTTCCGGAGTACCTCACGGCCGAAGACCGGGAAAAGATTGCCGAAATCCGGAAGCATGCGGAGAAGCGGCTGGATGATCTCGAGGTGGAGGGGCTGCTGGTGCGGTATCGGGAACTCTCTTTTGAACTGCAGAAGGCGTTTTTGCGGGTGGCGGTGAAGGAGTTCAAAGAAGTGCAGAACGGCAGTGCCGGTGCGGTTTCTCCGGGTGCTGAGGGGCTTGCTGGTTAATATTCCGGCCATTCTTCCAACTCTGATGAGAACCCTTCCTCAGCCAAAGATTGTTCGAATCCCGGGTCAAGCTTTGCGCACTCCCGGGCGAGACGGCCCTGGTCAATCCGATCCAGTTTTTCGGTAACGGCTTGTTGAATAGCATTGCTGCGACTGGGGAAAAATTTCGACTTCACAAGAAGATCGAGTCGTTTTAACGTCTTGTTGTCAATTGTAATTGCAATCTTTGAAGCTGCCATTTCGATTACCTCCGAGTATGATGATATGTCATACTGCAAGCCCTTTCAAGGATTTTTTGATTAAAGATGTCGATGAAATCGGTATATTTTTCAAACTCTTGGATCGATACCAGCTCGAACAAACCGATGTACGCCTGCCGGATCACCTCCCAGCGCTCCTCCGGGGCATAACTCATCTTGGGGAGCAGAATGCGGGCAAGACGATAGATTGCTGCTGGGGTGATAAAAATCAGGCGTCACATGGTGTCAAAAGGTGCGTCCGTTTTTGTTCCTCCGATTTGAGTCTTGCAGACAGTTTTTTTCGACGTGACTGTACCGACTCCGGAATGTTTTCTTTTATCCATTCAAGCAGCCTTTTCGTCGGAACAGCATGAAGGGCGTTTTCAATTGTTTCCTGCGTTGTCGTCCCGACACAGGCTGCAAGACCAAGTATCATCGCGGTAAAACCGCCTTTGGTCTGATCGTTTTCAAGATTTTTTAATTTACCGAAAGTCGATTCGATTATTTCGCTGCTCCCCAGCAGCC
>JAABSZ010000308.1:0-3172 GCA_011390135.1 Desulfobacteraceae bacterium
TGAACTCCCGGCTGACGAGCTTGTAAGGCCGGGTCACGGGGATGAGATCCTTGACCCCGGCCATCCCCTGGAACGGCGACGGGTCCACGGGCCCTTCGTTTCGAAGAACTCCGATTGAGACCCGATCCCCGCCCGGAATGGGCCGGGCCTCATAGCCTCTGGCCTCGATTGCTTTGACAACCGCATTGACCTGTTCTTCAGTCGCATTCTTGCTCATGACCACCAGCATGTCACTCTCTCCTTTGAAATCGTTTTTTTAAGGTTTTCAGTTCGATCAAAAACAAAAAGGCCGTAACCGGGAGGTATTTTCCCGATCACGGCCTTTTCAACTGGAACAATGATGATGTTATTCAGCCATTGGTTCGGAACACCCCTCCCGGCGAGTGCTGTGCCGCCAGCACCAGAAATAGTTAAAAAAGCTGAAATAGAGGGTCTTTTGTTCCATTATATGCATATGCTCTTTCTTAGGTTCCTTTTAGATCTCGTCTTTCCTGTTCCTCTTTAATGGAAATGGAAAGAGAATGTCAAGATATTTTTGATGAACCGGATTGACAGATCCGAGGCTTTTGGGGGATACTTCTATCGGTTTGCCGAATTTACATCAGCCTTCAACCCTTCATCCAAAGAGGAGGATCATCCATGAAAACCGGAAAATGTCCCAAATGCCAGTCTTTTGATGTCTATATCGGAACCGAAGTCTTCCCCAAATCAGGGCCTTTCGGCAGCAACACCATCCCTGTGAGCCTTACTTCCGTGGCTGCCCTCGATAACTACGTCTGCGGGGAGTGCGGTTATGTGGAGCGGTATGTTGCAGAGGAATCCAAGCTCAAGGAGATTAAAAGAAAGTGGGAGAAGCCCAAGCCTTCGCCATCGGCTGCGGGCCCTGAGTAGGCCGGCAGTACGGGCATGGGCATGGCAAAAGGTGTTTTTCGGGTGCGGGGGCTGCGACGCTTCGGCGGGATTACAAGGGTGCTGGTCCGCCACGGCTACGGGGATCTTGCGGAGCGGCTCTTTGCGAAAAAGGAGAGGAAGCTTGCCGAAGATCATGCGGAAAAGCTTTCCCTGGTCAGGACCGGCTTTCCCTCTCCGAGGCGCATCCGGCTGATTTTAGAAGAGCTGGGTCCAAGCTTCATCAAGCTGGGCCAGCTCATGAGCGTCCGCGCAGACATGTTCCCGCCGGAATACATCGAAGAGTTCCGAAAGCTTCAGGACAGCGTTCCGCCCATCCCCTTCGAAGCGGTCAAAATGGGGATCGAATCGGCCATCGGACGCCCTTTGTCTGCGATATTTGCCCAGTTTTCAGAAGAGGCGCTTGCGGCCGCATCGGTTGCCCAGGTGCATCGGGCAACCCTTTTCACCGGCGAGAAGGTGGCGGTCAAGGTGGTGCGACCCGGTATCGCGAAGAAGATCCGGGAGGACATCCGGCTGATGTATTATATCGGCGAGAAATTCGAGCGGATGTCGGAGGTGGCCCGGATACTCGGCATCATCAATCTGGTGGCCGAGTTCGAGCGGACAATTTTTAAAGAACTCGACATGCAGATCGAGGCCGGCAGCATCGAGAAGTTCGTCAACTACTTCGCGGACAGCGACGAGATCCAGATCCCCAAAGTCTATTGGGCATACACCACTAAATCGGTGCTGGTGATGGAGTTCATCGCGGGCATCAAGATGGATCAGGTGGAGGAGATCAAGGCCAACGGGATCGACCCGAAGGAGATCGCGCTCATCGGGCTCCGCTCCTTCTCCCGGCAGCTCATGGAGTTCGGCTATTTCCACGCGGACCCCCATCCCGGCAACACCATCGTCAAATACAACGGCAGGGTGGGGCTGGTCGATTTCGGCATCACCGGCTTTCTGGACGAGACCATGATGACCCGGATCGCGAACATCTTTCTGGGCTTTGCCGAGCACGACTACGACATGGTCATGGATGCGCTATGGGACATCGGTCTGCTGGATGAGGGGACCATGGATCTGGAAGCCTTTAGAACAGACCTCATGGACATCAGCGAGCCCTTCTATGGGCGATCTTTACAGACCATCTCGGTTCGGGATGTCTATGATCAGGTGATGCAGCTCGTGCTGAAATACCGCATCCGGATGCCCCGAAACCTGATGCTGCTCTTCAAGACTTTCATTCAGACCGAGGGATTGGGCAAGATTCTGGGCAGCGACGCGAGCCTGCTGGAGGTGGCCCGGCCCTATGCAAAGAAGCTGATCCAGCGGGGATACGAGGCGCGAAAGGTCTTCAACAAGCTGAGCCGGGACGCGCGCACCCTGCGGCGCTACATGGAGCGGACCCCCAAATATCTCCATGACATCCTGCAGCAGGCATCCAATGGCCAGACCCGGATGAACCTCAACCACAGCGGGATGGAGGATCTTCGGAACCAGTTCGAAAAAGGGGTCAACCGGTTTACGGTGGGGCTGGTCCTCTCGGCCTCCATTATGGCCGCATCATTGATATTGAACTCCTCCCAGAAGGTGATGGAGTTCTACTTCTATTTCATGGGACCCCAAAGCCTTTCTCTCACTGCACTGCTCGGGGTTTCCGGCTATGTGATCGCCACGATTCTGGGGCTCTGGCTGATTGTTTCCATTATTCGCTCCGGAAAGCTATAGCCGTCATGGATAATGCACAACTCAATGAGATCCTTTTCAGAGGCGAGGACTCCGCACACCAGTTCAAGGAGAATTTTCAGAGCATCGACAACCTTGCTGTCGAGATCAGCGCATTTGCCAACAGCGACGGCGGAACCATCCTCGTGGGCGTTTCCGACAGCGGAGAAGTGAAGGGGATCGATTCGGAGACGGTAAAAGGGCTCAACCAGTGGATCTCCAATGCCACCACGGCAAAGATCGACCCGCCGCTCTTTGTGCGCACCCATATTCTTCTGCATCGGGATCAGCGGGTACTGGCTATCGAGGTGCCGAGAGGCCGGCACAAGCCCTACGCGGTCAATAAGAGCCAGTTCTGGGTCAAGAACGGAGCCGATAAACGCCGGGCCACCCGGGAGGAACTCTTCCGTCTGATGCAGTCTTCAAGACATCTTTTTGCCGATGAACTGGAGACCGAAGCGGGGCCCGAGGAATTGGACCGGGAGGCATTCGGAAAATATTATCAGCACTATTATGCAGAAGAGGTGGCAAGGGCCGGCATCGATATCCC
>JAABSZ010000309.1:0-3169 GCA_011390135.1 Desulfobacteraceae bacterium
AGGGGCATTTGTTTACAGTGTGGCGAAGATGCTGTTCGGGGTCTGACCGGTTTATCCTTGATAAAAATCTTTTTTTTCATTAGATTACCCCTATGGGTCATGTCTTCGACAATAATGACGCCCGGGCTTGGGAGGCGTCCTGCGAAAAACCGTGCAACCGGTACGCGCTGGACCTGGAGGCCCGGCTGATGATGAAGATGATCAAGCCGATGCGCCGGGAGTCCCTGCTCGATATCGGCTGCGGAACCGGAACCACCATGCTTCCGTTTCTGGAGATGGGGCTCGATGTCACCGGCATCGATCCCTCCAATGGAATGCTCCACTTTGCAAAAAGGAAGATGGAGCATCGGGTCGAGCTGCACCGGGGCAGCGGGGAGGACCTGCCTTTTGACGACAACTCCTTCAACTACTCCTGCATCATCAAAACCCTCGAATTCGCGGAGGATCCAAAAAAGGTTCTGGAGGAGGCCTGCCGGGTGACCAAATACCGGGTCTTTATCGGCCTGATCAATGGCTATTCCCCCAGAGGAAACGGCCTGCGGATCAAACGCTTTTTTACCGGCTCGTTTTACCGACACGCCCGGTTTTACGGCATCTGGGAGATGAAAGGGATGCTTCGTGAACTCGCGGGAAATACCCCCATCTCCTGGAAGACCACCTGCCAGTTTCCCCTGTTCTGCCGGCGGTTTGCCGGGCCCATCGAGCGCTTCGGGCCGATCCAGAAGAGCCCATTTGGCGCGTTTACGGGAATCACCGTCACCCTGTTTCCCCGCTTCAGAACCCGGCCCCTGGAATTGAAGGCAAAAGCCAACCCTGCCACCACAACGGTTGTGGCCGGATGCGTCGGAACCATCGGAAGAGGAAGGAGAGAAGAACCATGAGAGAAGCCGTAAGAGAAGCCTATCTGTGGGAGCCTTTAAAGGAGAATACGGTCAAGTGCAGCCTCTGCAGCCACCGGTGCGTCATCAAAGAGAGTCGGCGGGGGATCTGCGGGGTCCGGGAGAACCGCGGTGGGATTTTAAATACCCTGGTCTATGGAAACCTCATCGCACAGCATGTGGACCCGATCGAAAAAAAGCCCCTGTTCCACTTTCTGCCGGGAACCCTCTCCTTTTCCGTCGCGACCGTGGGGTGCAACTTCAAGTGCAAATTCTGCCAGAATGCGGACATCGCGCAGATGCCCGGAGATAATGACGGCAGGATCATGGGAGACCTGTTCGATCCCGAAGATGTGGTCCGGGAGGCCAAAAAGCGGAACTGCAAGAGCATCGCCTACACCTATACGGAGCCGACCATATATTTCGAGTTTGCGCTTGATACGGCAAAGTTCGCGCACGATGAGGGGATCAAAAACGTCTTTGTCACAAACGGCTACATGACCCCCGAAGCCCTGGAGATGGTCTCGCCCTGGCTGGATGCGGCAAATGTGGACTTGAAAGCCTTTACCGATGATTATTACAAGGATTATTGCGGCGCGAAGATCGAGCCGGTAAAAAAGACCCTCAAGGGGATGCGGGAGAAGAAGATATTTATCGAGATCACGACTTTGATCATCCCGGGGCTCAACGACAGCGAGGAGGAGCTGAAGCAGTTGGCGGCCTTTATTGCAGATGAGCTGGGGCCCGATGTGCCGTGGCATATCAGCCGGTTTCATCCCACCTACAAGCTGATGGACCGGCCCTCCACACCGGTCGATACATTGATCAAGGCGCGGAAGATCGGGATGGACGCGGGGCTGCGGTATGTCTATACCGGCAACGTCCCCGGCGAGGAGGGGGAGAGCACCTTCTGCTGGAGCTGTCATGGGCCCCTTATCGAGCGATGGGGCTTCAATATCCGGAAAAATCGAATTGAAAACGGCAAGTGCCCTGAATGCGGCACGGCCATCGACTGGATCGGAATGTAAAAAGGAAAAATGGCGCAGGATATCGGATTCAATCCATCAAACAGCATAACCGACGGAAAAAATCTTTGGGAGCGGATCACGACCTACGGCCGGATGATCAAGTTCTCCCATACCATATTTGCACTCCCCTTTGCACTCTCTGCAATGATTCTCGCGAATCGGTACCATCCCATCGGGATCTATGCGCTTTTCTGGATGCTGGCCGCGATGGTCGGAGCCCGATCTGCGGCAATGGGCTTCAACCGGATCGCGGATGCACGGATCGACGCGGAAAATCCCCGGACAGCGATCAGGGAGATCCCGTCGGGAAAACTCTCCCTCGGGGCGGCAAAGGGCTTTGTGGCCATCTTTTCCGGGCTCTTCATCTTTGCGGCCGCGATGCTGGGGCCGCTCTGCTTCTATCTGAGCATACCGGTGCTGCTGGTGCTTTTTTTCTACTCCTATACCAAGCGCTTTACATGGCTTGCGCACCTCTATCTCGGGTTTGCCATCTCCCTTGCCCCCATCGGCGCATGGATAGCGGGGGCCGGCGGGTTTTCCCCCGCGATTCTGCTCCTGTCGGGTGCGCTGATGACCTACATCGCGGGATTCGACATCCTCTATGCGTGTCAGGACGCGGATTTCGACCGGGAGGCCGGGCTCTTCTCCATCCCCTCCCGGTTCGGCATCAAAAGGGCCTTGGTTATTGCAAAGGGGCTGCATCTGCTCTCCTTTGGATTTTTCATGGGCGTTTACTTCGCATTTGAGATGACGCCGGTCTATCCCGGATTTATCGGGTTGATCGGAATCGGTTATATCATCGAACACCGGCTGATCCGGCCCGATGATCTGCGCCGGATCGATATCGCGTTCTTTCATGTCAACAGCGTGATCTCGGTGCTGGTCTTTTTCGGGATTCTGGCTGATGAGATTACGAGGCGACTCTTATAATCTTCTTTAATTATTATTCTTTCACACAGGTGTTACCATGCCTGCCATAGAAGAGAAAAAAATTGCCGATATGACTGGAAAAGAGTTTAAAACTCTCATCCGTCAGACCCTTTATGAACTATTTGATCCGGATGAAGGACTTGAACTGCGGCCTGAAGTTGAGGAAGAATTGAGACAATCTCTTGCTTCAAAAGAACGAATACCCATTGAAGAAGTTGCAGAAAAATTAGGGCTGGATTGGGAATCATGCAGGTAAAAGCCCCAAAGATTTCCGAGACCGAATACCTCGACATGGATCGATCCGCGGAAATCAAGCACGAGTATTTCGACGGC
>JAABSZ010000310.1:0-3133 GCA_011390135.1 Desulfobacteraceae bacterium
CCATCCCTTTAAAACTCCCTCAAACGAGCGGCCTCCGCGCTCCCGAAGAGTCCGCTGGGCCGGATGAAGAGGACGATCAGCAAAATCAGCAACGCGACCGCATCCATATAATGGGAGGAGATGTATCCCGCGGCCATCGCCTCCATGATCCCGAAGAGCATCCCCGCGGCCACGGCCCCCATGCTGTTGCCCAGTCCCCCCACCACGGCCGCGCCGAACCCCTTCAGTCCCAGCAGCGCCCCCCGGGCATAATCCATCTGGATGATGGGGGTGATGATGATGCCCGCGATAGCACCGATCCCGGCCGAAAGGGCAAAGGAGAGCATCACCATGTTCCGGTCGTTGATCCCGGCAAGGCGGGCCGCATCCCGGTTGATCGCGCAGGCCCGCATGCTCTTGCCGATCATGGTATGGTTGAAGAAAAGAACGAATCCGATCACCACCACGGCCAGGATGCCGATGATCCAGAGGGTCTGGGGCAGGAGGGTGGCCCCGAAAACCTCGATGGGGTCGGAGCCGGAAAAGTGGCGCATGTAGTGGGAACCCTTGCCCCAGAAGCACATGGCCATGCCCTTTAACAGGATGGAAACTGCAATGGTGATGATGATCAGGCGCAGCACGTTCGGATTCTTCACCGGCTTGATGGTGAAGCGCTCCATCAGCACCCCGATCAGTGTCACGAAAAGCACCGTCAGCAGAAAGGCAAGGGGGATGGAGAGGTTCGCGGTCATGGTGAGCGTCACCATCATTAGCCCCCCGAAGACCACGAACTCCCCCTGTGCAAAGTTGATCACGCCGGTGGAATTGTAGATGATGTTGTATCCCATCCCCACCAGCGCGTAGATGCTCCCCCGTTGCAGCCCCATGAAGAGGAACTGCAGAAAATCCGAAAAACCGCTGCCGACCTGATCCATCACCGGTTCCGCTTATTCTCCCAGCACCACGAATTTGCCGTCTTTGACGGTGAGCAGGGCAAATGCCTCCTTGTCCAGCCCGCAGTGATCTTCAGGAGTGAACTTGAAGAGGCCGGCCGTCCCCACGAAATTTGCGGTCTCCAGATATTCGCGGATCTTTTCCGGGTCCGGTCCCACTGCTTTGAGGGCATTGACCACCAGGTGGAGGGAATCATAGGCATGGCCCCCGAAGGTGCTCACATGGTCGTTGTACTTCTTCTCGTAATTATCCTTGTATTCCCTGACCACATCATACTGGGGATGATCTTCGGAGAGGGTATCGACCGCCATGATCCGGCTGGCCGGGAAGATGAGTCCTTCCGCTGCCTCTCCTGCGGCCTCTGCATACTTGACGTTGGCAAAACCGTGGCTCTGGTAGAGGGGGATATCGAGCTTGAGCTGCTTCATGTTCTGGGGAACGATCGACTGGGCAGGCACGATAGACCAGTTGATCAGGGCCTGTGCCCCTGCGTTTTTGATGTTGACGAGCTGTGCCGTCATGTCGGTGTCGCCGGGTGCGTAGGTCTCATCGGCAGCAATATTGATCTTGTACTCCCCGGCAAGCTCCTTGAGCTGGTTCCGGCCCGCGTTGCCGAAGCCGGTCGTTCCGGTGATGATCCCGATCTTCTCGATGCCCTTCTTGTTCATGTGCTCATAGATCTTCCGGACCGCATCGCTGTCGTTGGGCGCAACCTTGAAGACCCAGGGATTGAGCGGATTGACGATGCTCTCCGCTGCCGCACAGGAGATCATGGGGATCTTGGCTCTCTGCATATCCGGGATCAGGATCTTGCTGGTTCCGCTTCTGGAAGGGCCGATGATCGCGACCACGTCATGGCTGTGGACGAGCTTCTTGACGGCCTGTTTGGCCCGGTTGTTCTCCCCCTGGCTGTCCTCGATGTAGAGTTCCAGCATGTGGCCGTCGATGCCGCCCGCGTCATTGATCCCCTTTGCGATCATCTCAGCCGTGTTCTTCTGGGGCTCGCCGAGCCAGGAGGCCTTTCCGGTCACGGCAAAGACGCATCCGACCTTGTAGGGCTCTTTGTCTGCGGCAAAGGCCAGTGATGAAACCATAAGAACGAAAATGCCTGCTGTTGCCATCAAAATGATTCTTCGCATTCGACTATCTCCTATTTGTGGGTTGAAATGAAAAACAGTTATGATCTGCCAGATCCTTGAGTAGAGCGTTATGCCGTTCCGCCTTTCATCTCCGATCCGATCCGCTCACAGAATGAAAAAAATCGATTCAGGGTTATCAGATGTGAAGGCTCTTCTGCAACTCTTTTTCGCAGTGCCTCCAAGTAATGCTCTTTTTGAACTTCGGTCGAATTGGCTTTGGAATAGCGGATATTCTTTTCCTGCAGCATCGCCCGGATATATTTGAAATGGTAATCTGCAATGCTTCCGGCAAATTCTTCCGGCTTCTCCATGCTTTCAGGATCATCTTCAGCGACATTGTAAAACCGGGAGTATTTTGCAAAAGCGGGACCGGGAAATCTGGAGTATACCTTTCGATTTCCCAGAAACCATGTTTCGATGCATCGGTTCTGGACGATTACTATGATTTTTACACCTGAAGCCTGAACCGAAGCTTCTTTGATCCGCCGGAGTACCTTTTCTTCTCTCTGCGCCACCGTTGCTCTGTCGGCATCCAGGCAGATCACGAAATAATCATATCTGCCGGTATTGTTTATATCATGGAGTGCGTTGATGATGTCGTCTTCAATGAAGGGAATGCCTTCGGAGCTGAAGAGGTAATAGTTGTTGCGGCACACCTTGTCGAAATCATCCACTTTTTTCAACTGGGGAAGTAAAAGCTGTAGCCAGGCCGGATATACTTCGGCTTCCGTTCTGCGCCCTTCAACAAGGAAATAGATGTTCATCCCGCCTTGATGCCCTCTTTGTAATCCTCAAGTTGGATCAACTGTTTGAAAGCTTCGTGGCGGGATTTGCCGAGAGGGTACTCGCCGGCATCTCTTACGGTGATCTCTCCTCCCTTTCGAGTCACCAGCTTCCAGTGTTCCATGCCGATGGTATTGATGATGTAGGGATGATGGCTGGTAATGATCAATTCGAGATTGCTTTCGTTATGGAGCAGCTCTTCCGTAAGAATATCAATGCAGTTGATTCCAAGGCTGTTTTCAAATTCGTCGATCAGAATGACCGTCCCCTCGGCACAA
>JAABSZ010000311.1:0-3081 GCA_011390135.1 Desulfobacteraceae bacterium
AAACCCGGCCGGATCATCGTGACCAGCACCGCGGCCGACGAGGTCTCCTATCGGGGTCCCAAAGATCCGAGCGGGGTGAGAGACGGCGAGTTCTTCCTGACCGCGCTCTTCAATGAACTGGGACAGGGAATCGATCTGGCAAAGAGCTTCGAGACCGCGACCGGGGCCGCGGAGGTCCATACGGACAGCGGAACCGGCATCGGAGCCGCGCCCTATTTCGACGTTGCCCTGCAGCATCCGCTGCTGGATGACAACGGCGACGGAAAAGGGAGCAATGATCTCGGAATCGACGGCGATGGGGCCGCATTCATCCGGCTGGGCCACGATACAGGTGCGCCAAAGCCGGTGATCGTATCGACTGCGGGATCGGTTCCTGTAGAACCCCTCTCTCCGGCTGAGAACCGCGCACTGCTCTGGGCAGAGGTGAGCGATCAGAGCCGTGCGGATGCTGTCTGGGTCGAGATCCGAAAGCCGGGGCTGGTGCTGGAGAAGAACACGGATCAGCAGACCGTGGAACTGATCGAGCGCTCGATGACCTGGAATTCCTCTGCGGACCGGTATGAGGTGAATTACAGCGATTTCAGGGAATCGGGCCGCTACACCCTCTTCTTCTATGTCAGAGACGACATGGGGCTGATCTCCACCTTTTATAAACGGTATCTCTACAAGGGAAAGGAGGGGAATCTGCCGCCCGAAGCCTTTGGGCTGAACCGCCCCGGCCAGGGCGAAGAGCCGCCGACGACCCTGCTGCTCGACTGGAAGGATGCCGCAGATCCTGAAGGCGACACTGTCACCTATACGGTCATGGTATCGGCCAGCGATCCGGACTTCGGCAGCCCGTTGATCTTCGAGGGGCTCACCCGGAGCCTCCAGCGGCTGACCGATGCGGACGGCCTGAACGACGCGACAAAGTATTATTGGAAGGTGCTTGCCGTGGACGACTACGGCGCAAAGACCGCTTCGGAAGTCCGCAGCTTCACCACGAACAACAACAATCCTGTGGCTGCATGGTTCACGGGCAATATCTTCAACACCGCAACCGGAAGCGGAATCACCGGCGCAGACATCACCTTCCAGAGCGATTCTGATTCATCCAGCTTCAATACGGGGGCCGGGGGCTACTTCATCGACGATCTCACGCCCCAGTCCTACACGGTGACCGCAACTGCGGCCGATTACAACTCGTTCACCGTGGATTCGGTCTACATGCCGGCCGGGGAGGTAAGCCAGTACGATATCGGACTCGATCCGATCGGCGCGGCAATGCCGTATATGACGCCTTCCGGCGGAACCTATGACAGGCTGATCAGCGTGACCATCGCATCGGATACGGCCGGCGCGACCATCCGCTACACCCTGGACGGCAGCGATCCGAATACAGGCTCTCCGCTCTATTCAGGGCCCATTCCACTGAATGCCACGACTACGGTCAAAGCACGGGCTTATGGGAGCGGACTGCCGGCCAGCGAAGTCGCGACGGAACGGTATGCCATCACCATCGTGGATACCCTTCCCAAACCGACCTTCTCTCCGGGGGACGGCACTTACCCGACGGCCCAGTCGGTTGCCATCTCCAGCACGGTCTCGGGCTCAACCCTCCGTTTCACCACGGATGGAACAGCACCCACGACTGCGTCTCCGACATACACGGGCCCCATTCCGATCGGGAAGACCATCACCCTGAAGGCCCGCGCCTTTAAATCCGGCTGGTACGACAGCGAAACCGCAACAGGCCATTTCACCCTCACCGGAATTGTGGCCCCGCCGGTCTTCTCTCCTGGTCCAGGACCCATCTCCGCGCTCCAGAAAGTGACCATCACCTGCACTACGCCGGGCGCATCCATCCACTACACCACGGACGGAACCGCGCCCACGGCCCTTTCCGCACGCTACACGGAACCCGTCTCCCATACCGCCTCCACCACGAATCTCAGAGCCCGGGCCTTTCTGGTGGGATGGACTCCGAGCGCCATAGCTTCTGCAGATTATGCGGTTGCCGACATGGTGGCCCAGCCGGTCTTCTCCCCGGCCCCCGGAACCTACACAAAGCCTCAGCTTATCGAGATCACCTGCGCGACGCCGAACGCTGCAATCCGCTACACCACAGACGGAAAAGAGCCGACAGAGGATTCCCGCATCTACCAGAACCCGATCTATGTGCCCCAGAGCCTGACGTTGAAGGCAAGGGGTTTCCTGCCCGGTTATCCCCCGGGCATCCCGGCATCCGGCGAGTACAGAATCATCCGGAAGGGGGACCTGAACGGCGACGGATTTGTGGATCTGGGGGATGCGCTGATCGGGCTGAAGGTGATGGCCGGGCTGGATGCAGCGGTTCGGATGGAGGGGGATACGGACGGAAACCGAAGGATCGGGATGGAAGATGTCATTTTCATTTTGTGGGAGGTGTCGAATCTATGATAAAAGGGATTTGTCGGAAGTCCGAATCTGAATTGCCGTTAAACCTTCAGGAGGAATGAGAAGATGAAATCCGATGGGTTCCGCTTTCTACTGTATCTGATTCTGGTTTTAACACTTGTCCTCTCTCCGGGGGTTGTTTGCGGGGAGATCGTCACCGACGGCTCGGTGGGTCCGGCCGGCACTCTTGCCGGCCCCCAGCATCACATCCCTGCGGAGATCGGCCTTCAGGTGGGGGGAAACCTCTT
This sequence comes from Desulfobacteraceae bacterium, assembly GCA_011390135.1. Taxonomy (GTDB): domain Bacteria; phylum Desulfobacterota; class Desulfobacteria; order Desulfobacterales; family JAABSP01; genus JAABSP01. Next base: position 2,664 of record JAABSZ010000311.1, read on the forward strand.
CCACAGCTTTGCCAGATTCAACTTGGATACGGGCCAGAGTGCGGAATTCACCGGCCCAGATTCAGTTCAAAACATCATCAATCGCGTGACGGGCGGAGCGGCTTCCCATATCGACGGGCTTCTCCGCTCTCATATTCCCAAGGCAAACCTTTTTCTGCTCAACCCGTGGGGGGTGATCTTCGGCCCCAATGCGGCACTCGTGGTAGATGGCGCGTTTCATGTCAGCACCGCTTCCACCCTTTTCCTCGGGGATGGGGGCCGGGTCGATGCGCTCTCGCCGGAATCGAGTTCCTTTACCGCGGCCCCGCCCGAGGCATTCGGATTTCTCGGGGAGAATCCCGGAACCATCCGCAATGAGGGAATGCTGGTCGGCAAGGAGGGGGAGACGGTCTCCCTTGTCGGGGGAACCATCGAGATT
>JAABSZ010000312.1:0-3074 GCA_011390135.1 Desulfobacteraceae bacterium
TCCGCGGCCGCGATCCGGGCCATCCGGGTCCGCATCTCGATTATGGTGGGGACCACATCGAGGCTCTCATACCAGCGCCGGAAGCTGATCACGGCCTCGTCAATGATCCGATCGGCTCTCAATGCCTCCCGGTTCCGATCCTCCATATTGTCATCCACAACCCCCTTGAGATCGTCGATGTCATAGATATAGGCGTTCGAGATCCGGTTGATAGCAGGCTCGATGTTTCTGGGAACCGCGATGTCGATGAAGAATAGGGGGCGATTCTTCCGGCCCCGCATCGCGCCCTTCACCGATTCCCGGCGGATGACGAACTCGGTCGCGCCCGTGGAGCTGATGATGATATCGACCTCGTTGAGATAATGGCCGATCTCGTTGAATTTGATGGCCGTGCCCTTAAACCGCTTGGCCAGATCGAGCCCCCGCTCGAATGTCCGGTTGGCCACGAAAATGTTATGGGCCCGATGGCGGATCAGATGTTCCACCGCGAGTTCTGCCATCTCTCCTGCGCCGATGAGCAGCACCCGCTTTCCTTCGAGATCGCCGAAGATCTTCCGGGCCAGCTCGATGGCCGCATAGCTGATCGAGACCGCATGATCACCGATCCCGGTCTCGCTTCTCACCCGTTTGGCCGCAAAAAAGGCCTTGTGGAGCAGCCGGTTCAAAATCACGCCCGAGGTCTTCTTGACGGTGGCGATCCGATAGGCCTCCTTGATCTGCCCCAGGATCTGGGGCTCTCCCACCACCATCGAGTCGAGGCTTGCCGCCACCCGGAAGAGGTGGCGGACCGCATCATCCCCCTGGTGGATGTAGAGAGCATCTTCAAACTGTTCCACCGGAAGGTTTTTGAACTTCGATATGATCTCCTTGGCAGTCCCGACGGCCCTTTCGGGCCAATCGGCCGTCATCAGCACCTCCACCCGGTTGCAGGTGGAGAGTAAAACGGCCTCTGCGATCTCCGGATTTTCCCCGAATGCCCGCAGAGCATCATCTGCATCGGTCCTCGAAAAGGCGATGCACTCCCGCAGATCAACGGACGCGGTTTTATGGTTCATTCCCAGCAATATAATGGTACGCATGAATCTCGTTTGACATATTGGTCGTAAAAGCGGCAGCTTACAGCCTACCACCGCGTAAATGGCTGATGGTGTCCCTCAAAAAGGAAATTGACGCCGAAAAATGTGAAGAGCAGCACCCCGAACCCGATAATCGACATGATGGCCGCACGCCTTCCCCGCCATCCCACGGTCAGCCGCTCATGGAGCAGGGCCGCATAGAAGAGCCACATGATCCCGGACCAGACCTCCTTCGGGTCCCAGCTCCAGAAGCGGCCCCAGACGGTTCTGGCATAGAGAAAGCCGGAGATCAGCCCCAGTGTCAGCGCGATGAATCCTATCACGATGCAGCCGTATCCCACCGCATCCAGGAGATCGAGAGAGGGGAGCCGGCTGTAAAAAAAGCCCCGGATCTTCTCCTTGATGGCCCGCTCCTGGAGCAGGTAGAGGATTCCAACGCCGCAGGCCAGGCCGAATGCCGCATTTCCCACGAGGATCACCACCACATGGAAGATGATCCAGAAATTGTTGAAGGTGATCTCCTGCTGGGCCGGATTCTGGGATAAGGGCGCGGCCATCCCCATAATGGATGCCGTCAGTGGCGCGGCCACAATTCCCAGAATTTTGAGACGGAATCGGTATTGAAGCCCCAGAAATACACCGGCCACGGCCCATGCTGCGATCACGAAGGTCTCCCGCAGGTTCCGGACCGGGAAATGTCCTGTCTGAGCAAAGCCGACGAAAATCAGCAGCGTATGGGTGAAAAATCCGCCCATCAGCAGCCCCAGCCCCCATTTTCGGAACCGCTCCTGCTGAAAGAAGAGATAGGCGAGATACCCGGCCGTTGCCCCGAGGTAGAGAAGCGTCGTTGTGATGAAAAGTATTTTTGCCGCCATATCAGCCGTCTTCCGATTCCGTAGCGCCGGTTTCCATCAATTTGGTTTCGATCAATCCGGTTTTCATCAATCCGGTTTTCATCAATTCTGTGTAATGAAACCCCGGGCCCAGAACCGAAGCCAGCAGTCGTTCGATGGCTCCGACATCCTCTTTTCGCACCAGATCCAGCAGCCCCTGCCGGATCAGGGATTCAAAGAGGGGCTTATGCTCCTCGGGCGCATGCTCCTGCACCAGCAGCTTTTTCCGGATCGCGCCCATTAGATCGAGGAAACGGCCGTATTCCGGGCCATAATCCCTTTGAATCTCCCTTTTCAGGTGTTTGGCAAAGGCCGGGCTCTTTCCGGAGGTTGAAATCGCAATGACCATGTCCCCCTGCTGCACCAGGGCCGGCAGAATGAAGTTGCAGATCTCGGGCCGATCCGCGATGTTGCAGAGGATATTTCGGGCCCCGGCATCCTCATGGATCTGACGGTTCAGGGTCTCGTCATCAGTTGCACCGATCACCATAAATACCCCTTCGATATCTTTGGATCGGTAATTCCGCTGATGCAGCTCGATCAGATCCTCTTTTGCCAGCCTTTGGATCTCGGGCGTATTTTCAGGGCTGACCACCCGCACCTTCGCGCCGCAGTTCAAAAGCCCCTTCACCTTGCGGGTTCCTACGGCTCCGCCCCCCACCACCAGGCACTGCCGGTTTGAAATGTCCAGATTTACCGGATAGTAGCGCATCATATCTTCAACCGCATCAGATCCTGCGCCAGATAGAGTGGCCCGCTGTAGGTCTTCCGGCACTCTCCTACCATGTCCACGCCGTCGCATTCCGGGTAGAAGTGGATCAGCATAAGGTTTTTGACATTTGCCTGTGTTGCCATCTCTCCTGCAAGGGAGGGGGTGAGATGGCCTTCTACCTTGAGTCCGTCCGGATGTGCGCACTCACAGATGAGCAGATCCGCATCCTTTGCCAGTATGGGAAGATTCTCATTTTTGTCCGTGTCCCCGGAATAGACCGCTGACCGGCCGGTATTCTCGGAGATCCGGTATCCGAGGCTCTGTTCCGTATGCCGCATGGGCAGTGTCTTCACCGAAAACCCCTCGAACGCGGCCCGGTCTTCGGCTCCGTTG
>JAABSZ010000313.1:0-3059 GCA_011390135.1 Desulfobacteraceae bacterium
CCTGGCCAAAAAGATCGTCTCGGGAACCGTGGGCATCGATATGATCGCAGGGCCCAGCGAGATCCTGGTGATCGCGGACCATACCGCAGATCCGGACTTCATCGCGGCAGACCTTCTCTCCCAGGCCGAGCATGATGCGCTCTCTTCTGCGATTCTGGTGACGACCTCTTCGGATCTTGCCGAGGCTGCGGCCGCATCAGTGGAGAAACAGCTTGCAGAACTCTCTCGAAAGGAGATCGCGGCCGAATCCCTGAAGAACTTCGGCGCGATTCTTGTGGTTCCGGATCTCGATGCTGCGGTGGAAGTGGCCAACAGGATTGCGCCCGAACACCTGGAGCTGCTGGTGGAAGATCCCCTCTCCCGGGTCGGAAGCATCCGGAATGCCGGCGCGATCTTTATGGGGGATTATACGCCGGAGCCGGTCGGGGATTATATCGCAGGGCCCAACCATGTGCTGCCCACGGCAGGGACCGCGCGCTTCTCTTCTGCCCTCTCTGTGGACAACTTCATCAAAAAAATCAGCCTGATCCGCTATTCAAAAGAGGCTTTTGACGAAGAGGCCCAAGATATTCTTCGGCTGGCGGAGATCGAGGGACTGGATGCCCATGCCCGATCTGTGAAGGTGCGGATGGAAAAGTGAGAAAAGGCCGGGGAGAGCGGATCGCTTCTGCCCCGGCCTTCTATTTGCGGTGCTGTGCCTTCTCGTAATTTAGGCCGGAATTTCGGTCGGAACTACTTCCGAAACCAGGGCCGGAACTACTGCCGAAACTATGGATGGATGTCGATGGTAGGAGAGATCCCCTGTCGTTCGCCCATCTGATACGGCTGCATGATGTTGAAGGAGATGCTCTGCCCCATCTGCGCGTGTCCCCGGTTGCTGGTCCCGTCAAAAAATGCTCCGTTGGCCTCCAGGATGTGATCGATCCGGTGCTGGAACGCCTCGACAAACTTGGCGCCGCTGCCTTGAAAGCGCATGTTGCCGACGGTCAGTGAATCGTTGATCTTTGAGAGTCGATCGAGTGAGACAGTGTTGTACTCCAGATCGCTCTGAGTCCGGATATATCCCCAGACCAGATGGCGGGGCGGGATCTTGACCGGCTCCTTGAGATCGATGATGGTGTGGGGCATGATGATGCTCTCCCTGCCGACCCGCAGGGGCTCGTCCTTCAGTCCCTGGACAAAGGAGTTGAAGCCGGTGAAGACCTTCTCCTCCATAAATGCGTAGATGATGGTCGCGCCGTGGGCCGTGACGTTGTAGCCGTCCAGATGGGAGAAGCTGATATAGCAGTTCTCCTGCGCGTTGGCCCCCTTGCCCAGGTAGGCGTTCTCTAAAAAGGCCCGCTGTGCCACGAGCACATTCTCATGGACACGGGTCTTTCCCTTGAATACCGAATACCGGTTGATGGCTGCGCCATCGGGTATCTTCATGGGGGATTCTAAATTGACCACGTCGTAGAGCCGCTGGAAATCGGTCTTCAGATCCTCGGCAAAGTCCATGAAAAGTCCCATGGCGCCCTTTCCAGGCTCGAACGCGATATACCGATTCTGCAGCACCTCCTCGGGGAAGCGGTAGTCGAAATCAAAGACATCTTTGACGCTGACCCAGACTCTTCCCGGCTCCACCACCTTGTGGGAGAGATCCCCCACCTGAACATAGGAATAGGTTCCGATGACGCAGTCGTGAAGCGTTGAGAGGTCCACCGTTGAAAAAGGCCCTAAAAAACATCCATCTATGGGCGCGCCGTGGATATTGGCATATGGCGCGGAGATGGAGTTCTTGATGAGAAAGAGATCCGGCTTCTCCGGGTCGTGGGAGAAATTGTGGACAAGGGTCTTGATCAGAAAGCTGTCTTTGATCCAGATGGTCTCGTCGTCGTCCAGGTGGATGTCGATGCCGCCGCTGCTGAAGGTCTGACCCTTGGCCTTCAGCTCATCTCCGCGGATGTCGCACTTATAAAGGATGGCGTTGTCCACCTTGCACTTGCCCAGAAAATAGCTGCCGCCAAGGCTGGAGTTGCTGAAATGGAAGTGGAGCGGGTGCTGGTCCGTGATGCCGTAAAAGGCGTAGAACTTCGATAGTTGATCCAGCGGAACAATATCCCGGATATAGGGGGCAACATCGAAATTATGCTCCCGAAGGCCGATGTTGACTCTTTTGATGATCCGGTCGATAAGCTTTTCAATCTTCTTCATTTATTACCTTCCTCCGGCAAAATGTTTGTCAGGGTAAGGATGAGACAGAACGGGTATGTCTCCTCAAATCAGATGCATTCAATAAAGGATTAAAAGGCAGGTGTCAAGAACAACCTTCGCGCGCGCCCGCGAATTGACAAGAATTCATATGGGTTCTATCTTTTGTGGGATTTTCCCTTGTACAATGATCCGGATCATGCTAGTATGCCTGATTTTTAAAGAGGCATTGCATTTTTCGCCTGTTCTGCAGAACCTGTAAAGAATCATTCGGATAAAACAAAATCTTGCATCCTGCAACTTATCCGGCATAACCCAACAGCACAACAGCTTCAGCAAAAGCTGTAGATTTCAGGATATCAGACCATGAGAGCATTACTGGCCTTGGAAGACGGAAGAACCTTCACCTGCCGCGCCTTCACAGGCCCCGGCGAGACCGGAGGGGAAGTGGTCTTCAACACCAGCATGACCGGCTATCAGGAGGTCTTGACAGACCCCTCCTACCGGGGGCAGATGGTGACCATGACCTACCCGCTCATCGGCAACTACGGTGTCAATCCGGAAGATATCGAATCAGACCGCATTCAGGTGGCCGCGTTCATCATCCGGGAATACCAGCCCTTCCCGAGCAACTTCCGTGCGACCGCCTCTCTTGCCGATTACCTGCAGGAGCAGGGGATCATGGGCATCGACGGGCTCGATACCCGGGCGCTGACGCTCCACCTTCGGACCGCGGGCGCGATGCGGGGAATCATCTCCACAGAGGATCCGGACCCGAAATCCCTTGCGGAAAGGGCAAAGGCCGAGATTCCGGCCATGACGGGTCAGGATCTGGCAAAGGAGGTGACAACAGATGTCCCCTACCGGTG
>JAABSZ010000031.1:0-26110 GCA_011390135.1 Desulfobacteraceae bacterium
CCTTCCGGCCGTGGGAAATGACCAGAGAAAGGTTTCATCTTCGACCGCATAGAGCCTGCCGTCCGATGCGCCCACATAGATCCTTCCGTCATCTCCGAGAGCTGGTGTGGAGATCTCCCCGGAGCCGAGCGCGAGTTCGAGCAGCAGGTTCCCACCGGCATCGAAGCCGTAAAACCGGCCGTTGGAAGATCCCATATAGACGGTTCCGTCCGATCCGACAGCGGGGGAGGGTTGGGTCAGCATGCCGCTGATAAAGACCTCAAAAAGCTTCTCCTCCTCGCCGCCGATCCAGTAGAGCCATCCATTGTCCGATGCGGCATAGACGGTTCCGTCGGTTCCCACCGCAGGGGAGGACTGAAAAGGGCTCTGGGCCGTAAAACGCCACAGGATATCGCCGGAATCGGCCCCGGCCCGCCCCCTGGTCAACATCAATAACAGAATCATCACCAGCATCATTATCAGGGGGATCGAGGCCGAAAAAGGTCGGCGGATCGGTTCAACCGGTATGCCATTTGTTCCCATCTTTTCTCCTATTCCGAAAAATCGTAAAAGTAACTCATTGACACAGAAGGAGCAACGCCATCCATCGGCAGGGTGTCTGTTGGGCAAAGAGTAACGACCATTATATCAGTATCCGCATGGGGGAGCAATCCCTATTTCCTATGGGTCGGATGCGAAACTGAATCCCATTTTTTCACAGGCTTCTTCTTCCCGGCAATGCGGCCAAATGCCTCTATCGCTGAAATTCTGTATAGTGTTGGCGTACCTCTTGCATCTGTGCCCCGGCCATGCTAAGTTGCTCTCTGGCGAAGCATACGCTGTCCTGCCGGGCCATCTTTCCTGTCTTTCGCCAGCAGATCTTACGTCCGTTTTTCCATTGTTTTTTGGCATATATCCCGACTTGATAAGCATCAGCCGTTACCATCAAAAAGGAAGAGAGATGAAGATGACTGTTCACCGATCTGCGTCGAAGGGTATCCTTATTTTACGGATCTGGATTTTACGGATCTGGATTTTACGGATCTGGCTCTGTTTTTTCATTGTCTCGGGAGCGGCCGTCACTGACGGTTGGGCCCGGTCCCTTGAAGAGATCCGGCAGAGCGGCCAGATCCGTCTCTGCATCGCCGGCTCCAGCAGTCGATTGTACACGCAGATGGGCCAAGCCTTTTCCCAATGCCGAGGAGGGGCCGGCGGAAAAGGGCTTCCGATGATCAAGATCCTCAGATGAAGTGTGCAAATAATGCCCCAGGGGTTGAGCAGGAAGATATCGATCGGCCGGCCCTCCGGGCGCTGCTGCAGGAGATGCTCCAGGGCATGGAGGAATGCGATCCCCAAGCGATCGAGCCCCATATCGAAAAGCTGAAGCGGTCGATATCCGACCATCATGTGGAAAGGATCGAACAGCAGATCGCAAGGTTCGACTTCGGCCGCGCAAAAGAGGAGATATTGAAGCTGCTGGAGGGACTGGAGATGGAAAAAGAGGCGTAATTCCGGGAAGAAGGACGTCTGCGGCATCATCTGATCGGGCTTCTCCTGCTTTACAGGAAGAATTCCTGCGGAACAGGAAAACGGGCGGCATTCATCGGGGGCTTCAGGTCCGGGTGCATCTCCCGGAAGAGGTGCAGCCCCTTTTCCACGGCTTCGGCCTTGAATGTTTTGAGGGAATCCCTCAGAACCCCGGCCAGTTCGAAGGGAAGGGATATTTTGTGTTGGCACACCTCCTGCAATCTCTCCGAACAGATCATCTGCACGGGACCTGCGAACCATCGGATGAGGTCATTTCCGCAAGTGAAAATATCAATCATTCGATTGATGAACCCGGGGCCATCCTGATGGAGGAAATCTGGAGGCAGGAGGAAGACCTGCCGCGGCATCTGCGTTCGGAAACCTACCGTCTGGTCCTCCTGGTGATGGAGATGGCCGAAGGCCCGCCGGAAATCCGGTTCGACGCCATCACCCGATCCGGCGGATTTGAAATCATCGAGGATGAGAGAATGGCCAAAAAGAAAGCGCCTGATCATTCTTGAACCTTCTTTCAAAAAACGGTATGGTAAAGAGCGGAACAGGAGGGAAGGATCAATATTTTGGACGGTATGACACAAGAGTATGAATATGAGAAAATGGACGATTCAAGATCGCTACGGCCATATGGTATACATTACAGAAGAACGTTGGCAGCACATCTTGGAATCACGCCCTGAGTTAGAACCATTCTTCGAGCAGTTCCTTGAAACCGTCCGGACGGGACGCCGCAAGCAGGATGCTCTGATTCCCAACGAGTATCGCTATTACAAACCTTTTGATGAGTTGTTGCCGGATAACAATCATTTGGTGGTCATCGCCATCTTTAAAACGGGCATTGACGCAAATGGTAACTACACACCCAACAATTTCATAGTGACCGGGTGGGCACAATTCATTCAACCGAAAAGGTGAAATCGTGAGCAGTAATTCATTTTATCAAATCGAAAAAACCGCTGCAGATGGGACACCTGTTCGTTTGGTCTATGACCGGGAAGCGGATATGCTTGAATTTTTCTTTGGCCAAAACGAACCGGCGACGGGGGTCGGGTTAAACGATCACATCGTTTTAAGGCTCAACACACAAACCCGCCGGGCGATCAGTCTTTCTGTTCTTCACTTCTCTGTTTTAACCGAACAAACCCAATACGGACCCCGCAGTTACGCATTGGACAAACTTGAAGATGTGTCAGAGGAATTGCAGGAAACCGTTCTGCAAGTGTTGAGGACAATGCCTGTCAGTCAATTCCTGAAGGTAACCCATTTTCAGGCATCACCGACAGAGCAAATACCGGTTACATATGTGGAATCTCAGCCGGACCTGAATGCGGCCTGATTTTTTTCCGCGATCTCGTCCAGAAACAGGGTGGCCCCGCGGGCCAGTTCAAAACGGCCGGCCATCCGGTGATTTTGAAAAACTCTTTGCGATCATGGAGGAATGGGTCCCCCAGGGGAGGGGCCGGCGGAAAAGGGCTTCCGATGATCAAGATCCTCAGATGAAGTGTGCAAATAATGCCCCAGGGGTTGAGCAGGAAGATATCGATCGGCCGGCAGCATCCGCCTGCCAAGGAATAATTTTTTGCCTCTGTGACAGGATGGAAGGGATGCGAAATGATTCGCCGGTCAAAAAGGGTTTTGGCACATTACTTGAATGATATTCATTGACTGAAGGGCGACCTGTGGCGGCCTTCACCGAACCGCCCCATCCTTTCGACCCTTTTCGATTGCGCATGATCATGCAAAAAGGGATGTAATTGCCTTGGGGTATAATGTTGATCCATTCATGGGAGGCGCTGAAAAAATGAACCCCGTCAAAAGAATTGCATCTGTCATTATGGCCGTGTTATTCTTCAGCATCGCAATGAAAGCAGAAATAACCGGAGCAGAGGAAATCACCCTTCGCCTCCATTGCTGGAGTGGATACTCCAAGCCCTACGTGGAAAGCTTCCGGAAATGGATCAAAGGCAAATATGGCGTCAACATCCGGATGGAAATCACCAATGTCTCCGACCCCATTGAATTCTGGCATTTATCGCGCAGTAAACAGGTCGATCTGATTTCTCCCGCACACAACATTTTGCGGTGTTCGGATTGGCCTTTTATCGACAAACAGGTGGCTGTTCCGGTCGATCTGGGCAATATACCCAATTACCAATATCTCTTACCCGTGCTCCGGCGGAATGAATTCGTAACCGTAAAGGGCGAGGTCTATGGCGTTCCCTACACCATGGGCACATATGGATTGGCATACAATACGCAAAAAGCAGAAGCGCCTGAAACCTGGAAGGTGCTGTGGAATGAATCCAGTAAGCATTCCTATACGATATCAAAGGATTATTCGGATTGCAATATCTACATCACGGCGCTTGCTCTGGGTGCAACCTATGAAAATCTTTATGATATTGAACAAATGGCTTCGGTGATGGGATTGCCGTATCTCGGTCTGTCCCAACTGCAAAGTTCTCCTTTCCAGAAGAAACTCAATGCCCTGGCCGCCAATGCATACTCTTTGTGGCAGGGTACGGCCAATCCGGATGAATTCGACCGATTGTCCTATGCCGCCACCTGGGGATATGCTGTGCAACAGGCGAATAAAAAAGGGCTCAAGTGGAAAATGGCCGACCCTGTTGAGGGAACGACCATGTGGGTAGATCATTGGGTCGTTACATATGCGGTCAAAGACGATCCTTTTAAAAAGAGGCTTTGCGAAGAATGGATTGACTATTGCCTCGGCAAAGATCTGCAAATCGGTGTGATCCGGAACTGGGGCGTATCCCCTGTTGTGACGAATATCAATGAATCGCTTACGCAAGATGAGATCGACACATTTCACGTCGGTGACAACGAATACTGGAAGAGCCTCTCTTTATGGAAAAATCAGAGCGGCAGGACGAAAAGCATTTACAATATGCTATGGGGAAATGCGGTAAAGGCAAGAAATTAAAGGGTAGAATATCAAGAGGTCGATCTGCAGTAGAGATGGTTTTAGAAAGATAAACATGTAATCGCTGATGTCGAAACGGGTGGTCAGGGCCAAATGTCAGGGAATCGCATTCCGATCCCCTCTCCCGGGCCCGCCGCGCTGCAGGCCGCTCCCCTTCTTTGAAATCGATTTCAGCCCCAAAAGGGCCGCCAGGCCAATGGCCTCTTCCCTGGCCATTTTGAACTGGTATCTTGCCACCCGATTGCTGATGGGATCGACCTGCCCGGCCGGAAGATACTCCAGAAGTTCTGCCAGATACGGCTCGCTCTTTGCCGGATTGTACTGATCGAGGCCCGCGATCAGATTCTGAAACAGCCCGTTCAGCCGAACCGGATCAAAGGGTTTCAGCGGCTTTGTTTCCGCTTCAGGAGGCCAACGGAGCCGGCCCGCAGAATCCTGAAAGGTCCGCATGGCATCATCGAGCTTCGGCAGCAGGGATATCAGACGGTCCGGCTCCTTTCGGGCAATGGCCTCCTGAAGCGCTCGGGCCGCTTCGAAGATCCCGGTCAGACAAAGGTTGCCCGAAACCCCGACCAGGGCATGGGCCAGTCCATATGCCCCTTCCGCATCCCCTTTTTCAAGATGCCCGGACAATCGCTTCGCGGCATCTTTGTAGTCACCGGAGAACCGGATCAGCTCTTCGGTATATACCTTCGGGTTCCGCCAGACCGAGAGGCCCTTTTCCGCATCGATGCCGGGCAGGTTTTTCATCTCCGGCATCGCAAACCGCTCTTCTGCGGATGAATCGCTTTCGTTCTTCAGAGCCTTTTCCGGGCCGGCATGGGGGACATGTCGCTCCATGACGGCAAAGAGTTCGTTGAAGTCGATGGGCTTTTCCACCACGCCGTCCATGCCCGCGGACAGGTAGTTTTTCCGTTCCGACTTCATCACCTTCGCGGTCAGCGCGATAATGGGAATCCGGCCTTCCGTCTCCATCCCGCGAATTTTTCGGGTGGCTTCCAGCCCGTCCATGCCCGGCATGTGAATATCCATCAGGACCACATCGAATCCGTCTCCCCTCGCAAAGGCTTGGACCGCCTCATGGCCGTTGCCGGCAACAATAACCGTATGCCCCTGCCGTTCCAAGACCATCCGGGCCAGCTTCACATTGTATTCGATATCCTCGGCCAGCAGGATTTTGAAACAGCGCTTTTGAGAGGAACGCGGCTTCCCAATGGCCGGCCTGCTGCTCTCCTCCGGCATCTGATCCGTGGCCGGCATCCGCACCGTGAAGTGGAAGGTGCTGCCCTTTCCCGGCTCGCTCTGGACCCAGATCCGACCCCCCATCTGTTGAACCAGTTGCTTGGAGATGCTCGTTCCCAGACCGGTTCCGCCGTACCTTCGGGTGGTGGAGCTGTCGGCCTGGGTAAAGGGTTCGAAGATCAGATCCAGTTTTTCCGGCTCGATCCCGATGCCGGTATCGGATACCGAGAAGTGGAGGATCTCATCATTGTCCAGCGGGCGCACCTTCACCTTGATCTGTCCCTCCTGGGTGAACTTTACGGCATTTCCCACCAGATTGACCAGGATCTGCCTGAGCCGCACCGGGTCCCCCATGTAAAAGGGCTTCAGCTCCGGGTGCATATCCGACAGGAGGATCAACCCCTTTTCCGCGGCCCCGGACTTGAAGATCCGGAGGGAATCCGTCAGAACCGCAGCCAGTTCAAAGGGGCGGTTTTCCAGTTCCAGCTTTCCCCTCTCCAGCTTGCTGAAGTCGAGGATATCGTTGATCAGCGTGAGCAGGGATCTGGCGGAGTTGTATGCGGTGGAAAGATTCTCCCGATGGAACGGGGAGAGCGCAGGATCGTTCAATGTGAGATCCAGAAAGCCGAGGACCGCGTTCATGGGGGTCCGGATCTCATGGGAGATGTTGGCCAGAAAGTCGCTCTTGGCTCGGTTGGCCACTTCCGCGGCCTCCTTGGCCTGTTTCAGGGTCTCTTCGGCCTCCCGCAGGGCCGTGATGTCGATAAAGGTGAGAACGACCTGTTCCAGATGATCGCTCTCCGAAAATTCCGGAAACGCGCTGACGATCCCCCACCTCAAATCCTTGCCCCCAACGGGTCGGATGGCAAAAATTTCGCCGCACAGGGGGATTTTCCCCGCGATCACCCTGGCCACGGGGTAATCCTTCGGCGCCAGGATATTTCCGTCGGCATCCAGAAGATCGAGGGGCAGTTCAATGCCGGGCTTTCCGATCATCTGCCCCTCGTCGATTCCCAACGTCGCACACGCAGAGCGGTTGCAGAAACGGATCTTCATCTCCGGGTCGAAGACCATGATGCCGGCCTGCAGATGAGTGGCCAGGTGGCGGAAACGGTTTTCGCTCTCCCGGAGGGCATCTTCCATCTTTCGCCGTTCGGTGGTGTCCCGGAGGGATTCGATCGCGCCCACGACCTCCCCGGAAGCGTTGTGCAGCAGCCCGGCCTTTCCGCTGATAAAAACGCCGACCCCCTGGATGGTAAGGTAATTCTCCGCCACGAGGTTGTCGCCGACCCTTTTCAGGGTCAGATACCGTTTTGCCTGGTTCTCATCCGATTGGCCGACCAGGTCGATGAGAATCGGCCGGCGCTCGCCGTAAAAGGGCAGGGCATATTCATAATTCCCCTTTCCGATCATCTCCTCGGCCGGAACCCCGGTGAGGGCCGACATGGCCTTGTTCCAGGAGACCACATGGCCCCTGTCGTCGATCACCAGCGTCGGGTCGGGCAGGAATTCGATGATATCGGCCATCCGCTGCTCTGACTCTGCCAGAACCTTTTCCGCGGCCTGGCGCTGAATGATCTCGGCATTGAGCTTCCGGTTCAAGGCATCCAATCTGAAGGACCAGTACAAGATGATGATGAAAAGAAGGCCGGCAAAGAGGAGGATTTTCCATACCAGGGTATAATCGATGCCCTTTTGATACTCGATATGAATCCACTTCCGGTAAATGTCCCGGTGGTCCTGTTCGGTCATGGCGGCCAGGACTTTATTGATGATGGAGACCGCTTCGGGATATCGGGGATCGATGCCGATCCGGTGGTCGAATTGATATTCGGTCTCGCCGGCGATCTTCAGGTTCTTCATGCCGAGCCGGGTCAGGTTGTCGATGGCCACGGCCAGATGCCCCACAAAGGCAAAGACCTCCCCGTTGGAGAGCCGGATGAGCCCCTCCTCCACATCGTCGGTCTGGACCAGCTCGATCTCCGGATAGTTCCGGTGGAGAAAATGGAAGCTGGTATAGCCGCGCCCCACGGCCACTTTTCTGCGGTTCAGCTCCTCAGTCTTCCGGATATAGCTGATGTCGTTTCGGGTCACGATGACCAGGGGAAAGGTGACAAAGGGCTCGGTCAGCAGGATCTCGCGGCCCGCGTCATCCTCTTTTCCCAGGGCCGGAACCATGTCGATTTCCCGGTTCCGATATTTTTGCAGCACCTCGGCCCAGGTGTCGCTCACCGTCTTCTGAAATTCGAACTTCAGGCCCGAGTACTCGGAGATCCATCGGAGATAGTCCGCGATCATGCCGTCATATCCCCATGAGGTATCCGAAACCGAAAGGGGTTTCCAGTTGACTTCGCTGAAAACAAGGGGCCCATGATCGACGATGAAACGCCGTTCTTCCGGGGTCAGCGCCAGAGGTTCATCCCCGGCATACGCCCAAGGGGGCAGGAGAAAGAGAAAGAAAAATCCAAGAAGCATTCTTTTCATGCAGATCATCCCAGTGTCGGCAGAAAAACCGCCAGTGTGGTTCCATCCGGAGAGGTCTCTTCCACCGATATCCTCCCCTTGTGATCCTTTATGATGCCGTAGCTGATGGAAAGCCCCAGCCCCGTGCCTTTTCCCACCGCCTTGGTGGTGAAAAAGGGGTCGAACATTTTCCCCAAATGATCTTCGGATATCCCGCAGCCATTGTCATGGAACAGGATTTCGATGCCGCCCTCCCGGTCCGGCCCGGTCAGGACGTTGGCGCCATCGGTGTCGGTTCCGGCAGCGCTGAGGCTCAGGTGCAGATCCTTTTGCAGATCATCGATATGAATCATGCCCCCGCCCCGGAAGGTATTGAATCGGCCGAGGCCGGCGAAGATCCGGTGTTCTTTATCCCGGGTGATGATATTGACCACGCTGGTATAGGCGAACTCGCCGTGGATGGCCGATCCCGGGCCCCGAATAACTTCGATCCGAATCTGCGATCAGAAGCTGTTCCTTCATAACCATCCTCTCTTTTGGCGATCTCTTTTCCGGTCGCCTCGTTTTCTCCAGGGGCATCCATTCGCACAATACGGATGGAGATTTCCAGGAATATATGCAATGGGCGTGCCATCGCCGTAACCGGCTTTGAGCCGGTTCTTTTTCGGGATCAGCCTGGGATTTCAACCCCGGTTTCAATCCCAAGGCCGCCGATATAGAGTCGGCCTGCCGAAATATCGGCAGATTCCTGCCTGTGACAGGCAAAAAGACCTGTATACAACCCTCTGTTGTGCGTTGGCAGACCTCCTGCATACCCATTGGATGGATCATCTGAACGGATCTTGAATGTCAAACATCCCGCGGATGAAGCCCATCCGTCATGAGGCCGCGCAACATTTTTTTTTGAAGAACGCACGGAAAAATTCCAAAGAGAATGAACCCAGGAGAATGGAAAATTTACGTTCCACCATCAGGATGCGCATTTCAGCCGAAAAAGAGGACGATGCCCTCGATATTCTCTGTTCCGTTACCGAACAGGTCCGGTATGAACTCGGATGTATCAGTTGCCGGATCTACCGGGATGTGGGCGAAATTGATGGGAACATTGAGAATCGACCGGATGCCCCATTCCTCATATGTCCGTCTGTCGATCTTTGCCTCGGGGGGCATCTGTTCCAGCGTCGGGAAGGCCAGGACTTCATGCCGCTCCACCATGCTTTTGAAAGTCCAGGGGTAGAAATCCACCGGAAGATCGATTCGGACCGGAAGATGGGGCAGCCCGTCCGCGGACGCGATATGGCCGATCTGCCAATGGGAGCCGTCCTGCATGATCCTGATCAGGGCGCAGCGATCGACCCGGAAAAATTCCAGCATGAGCTGCAACGCGTCCTGGATTTCGCTCTCCATCCGGTCCGGACAGAGATTGACGAACCGGGCCGACAGGTCGAACATCAATCTTTCAAACTTCAGCCGCTCCGTCAGCTCTTCCTCGATCGTTTTCCGGATTTCGATCTCTTTGATGACCCGGTCGCGGCATCGGTATCCGATAAGTTCATGGACCGCAATATTCGGTGCCAACATCGCTTCTCTCCTTTCATCAGAAAACCTACGGCCCTGCCCGAATAGAAAAGCAAGTTCCATGCCTGGATTCCCAATGCGGGAAAATCCCCGGAAAAAGGCCATCTGAGCCGGAATCGGCAGTGGGTTTTCCTGTTGTGCGGGAATGATTCCCGTACAACAGGAAAATGGCCCCCGCCACCGGTGTTTTCGTGGGAGGGGCCTTTCGCGGCAGCCGCGATATACAGGACCGCGGCAGGGATCAGCCCCGGGAAGAAACATCTGGCACATTTATTGTATGCTCATAGGGTGTTTTCCCATTGCGGAACGGATGCCCTGAAATACGGAACCGGCACTGCAGATCATCAACTGTCCCGAAAGGAGTTCGATATGCACCATAAAGCAGGTGAACCCACAGAATCCCACGGTTGTTCCCAGCGGCTTTCGGCCGAAAAATACCGGCATCTGTCACTTGCGGCCGAAGCCGGAAACAGTCCCCACAAAGCCCCGGGCCGGAATGCCCCCCGGGTGCTGATCGTGGATGATGAGCCGGATATCCAAAAAATGCTGGACACATTCCTGTCCATGCAGGGCTATTCCATCGAAACGGTCTCCAATGGAGAGGCGGCGCTCTGCCGGCTGCAGGATCAGCCCTTTGACCTGGTGCTGACCGAGTACAGTATGCCGGGCATGAACGGCCTGGAGCTGCTGGACCGGATCAAATCCCAGGATGAGACCATCGAGGTGATTCTGCTGACCGGATACGGAACCGTGGAATATGCGGTTACGGCCTTCAAAGAGGGAGGCGCGTTCGATTTCATCCAGAAACCGCTCAACGATGTCAATCTGCTGCTCGTATCCGTGGAAAGGGCCCTGGAACGGCGCGATCTGCGCCGGAAGAATGACCGCATGCTGGTGGAGCTGAAAAAGCTCTCGGCCGCAATCGAGCACACCCCGAATATGATGGTGGTCATGGACGAGTGCGGCCGGATCGAATATGCCAATCCCAAATACCTGGAGATCACCGGCGATTCCCGGCAGGATTGCATGGATACGGTTCCTTCGATCCTGAAAAGAGAGATGCATGATCCTGAAGCCTTTGAACGGCTGTGGGAGACCCTTGCATCGGGACAGGAGTGGCGGGGGGAATTCCTGAACCGCAATATTGCCCAGGAACCCTTCTGGGAGCAGGTCTCCATCTCCTCCATCCGGGATGAAGCGGAAAAGATCACCCATTTTGTCATGGTTGCAGAGGATATCACGGAGCGGAAACGGGCCGAGAAAGCCCTCAGTGCCAGCGAAGCCTTCAATACCGCGATTCTGAGCGCCATCACCTATCCCATTCTCGTGCTGGATGAAAAGGGGGATGTGATCCGCTCCAACCCGGCCGGCCTCGATCTTCTCCTTGCCAAAACAGGGAAATCTCCTTCAGATGCCCGGGGGGGAAGTTACCTCGATTGCTGCAGGGATGCATTGCATCAGGCAGGGTTTCAGCCCCCGGATCATATCGAATGGACCCTCGGGGGCATCCGGGATGTGGTGGACGGGATATCGGAGCGTTTCGAGGCCCAGGTGGCGTGTGAAATGGGCGGTGAAAAGCGGTGGTATCTGCTCCAGGTGAGCCGGCTGGATGTGACTACCCGGCGGACCCTGATCTGCCAGATCGATATCACCCTGCTGAAGCAGATGGAGGACCGGCTGGTCCATCAGCGGAAGATGGAGGCCGTGGCCACCCTCGCGGGGGGGATCGCGCACGAATACAACAACACCCTCTCCACGATGGTGGGCAATGCCGACCTCATCGACATCAAGGTCAACGGGAGCATCGACATCAAAAAGCACCTCGACGCGATCTATGACGCCGGCATCCGGATGCGGAACCTCTCGGACCGCCTCCTGACCTATGCCAGAGGCCGCTCCGAATCCACGGAAATCATAAGGGTGGGGGAGTGGCTGCCGGAGTTTCTGAAGACCTTTGGCCGGGATCTGCCCCGGGCCATCCGGATCGATACGCGGGTCCAGGCCAAGGATGCAGCGGTCCATGCCGATATCCTCCAGCTCCGGATCGTTCTTGCCGAGGTGATGAACAACAGCCTGGAAGCCCTCAAGGGGCAGGGGCGGATTCAGATCGGAGTGGAAAAAATTGCACCGGATCAGAGTCCGGATCAGAGGGTCTGCATCACGGTGGAGGACAATGGCCCGGGAATGGATGAAAAGGCCCTCGCCCGGGTCTTCGAGCCCTTTTTCACCTCCAAATTCATCGGCAGCGGGGTGGGAATGGCGGTGGTCTACGGCATCATCAAGGGCTACAATGGGAAAGTGGAGATCGATTCCGAGGTGGGAAAGGGAACCCGGGTCCGGATCATTCTCCCGGCAGCATAGGGCTATTCCGGAAAGATTTTCTCCAGAATCGCCTTCACCTGATGAAACCGGATCGGCTTCTCCAGAACCGCGGACGCGCCGGCTTCCATTGCCCTTTCCCCGGTATCCTCATCCTCATATCCGTAGCCGCTGATGACGATGATCGGCAGATCCGGAAAGAGCCTGCGGCATTCTCCGGTAAATTCGATGCCATCCATTCCCGGCATCCGGATATCGGTCAAAACCGCCCGGAAGCGGCCATTTTCAATGGCCATCAGCCCGGACTCGCCATCGGTTACGCTCTCTGCCTCGTAATCCAGCAGGGAAAGAAATTCCGTCAGAACCTCGCACATCACCGTATTGTCATCCACCACAAGGACCTTTTTTCGATCGGACCGGCTTTTCATCTCTTGCTCTCCTCCATTCTTTTATGGGGATACGGATGTGCATTCATCGCATGCGATAACTTCAAACTGCGTCTGAATTCGCTGTTTCCGGGGCTATTTGGAAATCTCGTGCGTCTTCAACAGATGATAGAGACGGGACTGGCTGAGACCGGACATGTCGCAGGCCACTCTGATGTTTCCGTCCGCGGCCCGCATCAACTGTTTCAGGTATGTTTTCTCCCCCTTTTCCAGCAGCCGGTTCCGCCAGGATTTAAAAGAGATCCCTTCCCGGAAAACCGGAAATCTCTCCTCTGAAATCCCGGCAGAGGGTTCCAACTGCGGCTTTGCTGCGGGGGCATGGGCTGGGCCATGCCGCAGCGATCGGGTCAGGAAATGGGCCCGGATGGCGTCGGGCAGGTGCAGGGGAAAGAGGGTCGGGTTCTCCGGGTCCGACAGGATCGCGGCCTCCAGGGTGTTGATCAGCTCCCGCACGTTTCCGGGCCACTCCCAGGCCTCCAGGTGTTCCACGAATTCCGGCAGCATCCCCTTGACCTTCATCCCGTTGGCTTTGCAGATTCGGAACAGATAGTGCAGGGTAAGGGGCTGGATGTCCTGGCCCCGGGATCGCAGGGCCGGGAGGCGGATCTCGAAGGTCCGCAGCCGAAAGAGCAGGTCCGCGCGGAATTTTCCTTCTGCCGCCATCGCCTCCAAATCCGGGTTGGTGGCGCTGATGAGACGGAAATCGATCTCCTTCTCCCGGGTTGCCCCCACCGCGCGGAAGCGCCGCTCCTGGAGGGCCCGGAGAAAGGTCTTCTGCACAGAAAGGGGCAGCTCCCCCACCTCGTCCAGGAAGAGGCTGCCGTTGTGGGCCTCGGAAAGAAGGCCGGGACGGTTCCGATCCGCACCCGTAAAGGCCCCCCTTTCATGGCCGAAGAGGAGGCTTTCGGCCAGGTTTTCCGAAAGGGAGGCGCAGTCCACCACCACGAAGTTCTCTCCGGCCCGGGGGCTGTTCTCGTGAATGGCCCGGGCAAACAGCTCCTTGCCGGTTCCGGTTTCACCGGAGATCAGCACATTGGCCCGGGTCTGCGCGCACTGGGCCACCTGGTCCAGGCGCTCTTTCAGGGCATGGCTGCTGCCGATGATCTCGTCCCGTTTCAAAGAGACGATCTGACGGCTTCCGGTGGTCTTCCCGCGAAAGTCGAAGACCCGCTCGATCTGCAGATGGATCTTCTCGCGGGCAAGGGGTTTTTGAAGGTAATCCCATGCCCCGGTCCGGATGGCCAGCCCCGCGCTGGCCGCATCATCCTCCCCGGTGATGATGATCACTTCCGGCTCCGCGGCCTGCTGCCGGATCTGCGGAAGGTGTTTCAGGCCATCGCCGTCCGGCAGACGGATATCCAGAAAGACCAGCTCCACCGGTACCTTTTCGAGGATCTCCATCCCCTCTGAAAGGGTCCCGGCAGAAAGGGGCCGGTATCCCAGGGCCGCGATGTTCTCTTCGAGAATCTCCCGGATATGCGGATCATCATCGATGACCAGGATCTGTCCCTGCATCTCTTCCCGGCTTTGAAAAGCAGCATGGGCAGGCCCCTTTTCCTCCCTGTCCGGAGAGCCTTGGGGCAACCCCTGCGGTTTCTGACGGCTGAACTCCAGCCCCTGATCCACCAGCCCCTGGGCCCGGCTGCAGGATTCCATGATCTTCTGGTGAAAACGGGCAAGCCGGGGATTGTCCTGCGGCGCTTGGGACATGGCAAGCTCGGTAAAACCGATGATTCCCCCGAGTATATTTTTGAGATCATGCCCAAATGACCGGGCCCGGGTTTCCAGGGCATCCGTCTGCCGGTCCTTTTCCCCTGTCTCCTGCATGGCAAAAAAGCCTTCCTGTTGTTGAACGGTTTCAGTCTGCCGCGGCCCCCGTATCCGGCACATTCCAAAGAAGCCTCCGCTTCACCCCCAGCGTTTCATCCAGAGGACCACAGTGGTCCCCGCCGGGTCCGATGTGTCCAGATGAAGGCTCCCCGCCTGGGTTTGGGCGATCAGTTTCGCGGAATAGGTTCCGATGCCGGTGCCCTGTTTTTTTCCGGCCGTGACATACTTTTCAAAGAAAGAATCCCGGATCTCTTCGGGGACAGCGCCTTTGTTGGAAATCCGGATCACCGCGGAATCGCCCTCGTCGTCGCACCGGATGGCAACGGCCGGGGGCTTGGGCGATGCTTCGAAGCTGTTTTTGATCAGGTTCATCAGCATGGAGTAGCAGAGCAGATTCTCCCCCTTCACGAAAAAACGGCTCTCCTTTCCGCAGGGAAGACCATTCACCTGCACCGCGGCTGAAAAACCTTTTGCGGCTGCCCGGGTCTGCTGCATCTCCTCGACAATTCTGGTGATGATCTCGATGATATCGACCTTGACCGGTTCGAACCGGTAGACGCCCCTTTCCATCTTGAACATGTCCAAAGAGAGATTGATCATGTTGAGCAGGGTATATCCCGCGGTTTCGATCTGTACGACCTTGTTCATCTGCTTGGGGTCGAGGTTGGTGCTACGCTTCAGGAGGTAGGACAAGCCGATGATGGCGTTCAGGGGGCTTTTCATGTCATGTCGGGTGATCCGGTCCATATCTTCCCGCAACTGTTCGGCCCGGATCAGTTCCCGGTTCTGCATCTCGATCCGCTCCCGGGCCAACCGGAGTTCCAGGTGGTTTTTCACCCTTGCCTTGACAATGGAAGGGGTGATCGGCTTACGGATGTAATCGATGGCCCCGAGTTCAAGCCCCTTTGCTTCATCATCGGGATCATCTTTTGCCGTGATGAAGATGACGGGAACGTCCTTTGTCCCTTCCCCGGCCTTCAATTCCCTGCAGACCGCATACCCGTCCATTTCCGGCATCATGATATCGAGAAGAACGATATCGATTTTCATCTTTTCAAAGATTTCCAGCGCTTTTGTGCCGTTGTTGGCAAAGGCGAGCCGATAATCGTCTTTCAGGATCTGCCGCATCAGTTGGAGATTGTTCGGCTCATCGTCAACCACAAGGACCCGGGGGCGCTGTTCATCCATCCTATACCTCGAAAAGGGGGTTCATTCCGTCGATACTTTCAATGTCGATGTTCATGCCGGGGGAGCGCATCCGGCTCGATGGGACAGGGAACGGTTCCGATACATCATACATATGGGGGCTCTTCCCTGAAGAAGACGGGCAGGCCCCGGAAGGCTTCTCCATTCGTCTACCACAGGCCTCACCTCATGTCAATTCGCATGTCGTTGCAGAAAAAGACCGGGTGAATCAAAACAGGCATTTGGGATGACAATTCCCACGAATCGGGATAATGTCGGAGCTATTGACAATATATTATAAGATTGGTATGATTTTTCAACATGAAAGCCGTTGAACTCATCTGCAATCTCGTTATTTATTCTGAATCGGCATTTGCGGAATTGGTATTAGGGAAACTTCCAAAACCACTGACCGGATCTTTACATGAGTTCAAGTACAGGCTTGCTTATGTTGTGCGTGGCAGCGGATTTGCGGGGCATCCGCTTCCCTCCGCCTACGCGGCCCCCGGATTCGTCGCTATATTTTAAATGAATATCTATACATTATTGAGATGATTCGAATTTATGACAACCGATTCAGAATATCAAAACAGGATCAAAGATTATCAATGGAAAGATTTATCTCGTTTATGGGAATCCATAAAGAATCAAAACACTTCGGAATGGGACGAAGGAAAAGCATTTGAATATCTGATTTTACAATCTTTCCTGCTGGAAGGTGCTGAAATACGATGGCCTTACAGAGTCAAATTGAATGGCACGGAGATCGAGCAAATTGATGGCGTGATTTATCTGGACAATCTCGCATGTCTGATTGAATGTAAAGATTATAACAGCAATCAAAACGGTAAAAAGAGAAACATAAATTTTGAACCTGTAACAAAAATCAGAAGTCAGCTCATGAGAAGGCCATCAGCCACGATTGCCAGTGTTTTCAGTAGTGGAGGTTTCACAGAACCGGCGATAACGCTTGCAAATTATATTCATCCCCAGACAATTTTACTTTGGACAGGCAGCGAAGTGGAATACTGCCTTGGCAAGAATGGTTTTATAAAATCACTGATCAACAAGTATCGGAAATGTATCGAATTCGGGATACACGATTACGATATAACAATTGAGGATGCACTATGATAGAACAATATTTCGTGGTCGAAGGCGAATCTGATAAAATATTATTGGAAAAAATGCTGCCCCCTGAATTTGTATCTAAAACTAAATTCATCGTCAGTGAAGGATATAATACTGCAATTTCAAAGGCCCGTTCAATACTTGTTTCTTCGGAAATTCCGGTTTATATATTGGTTGACGCTGAAACAACAGACCCGAACAGAATTGATGAAAAAAAAGACTATATAAATCAAATGCTTTCCCAGGTATCCGTATCAAACAGATTTAAAATATTGATGAGTGTCCCTGAAACAGAAATCCTTCTCTTTTATGATAAAGCGATATTTGAAACTTTATTCTCTGTAAAAATGGATGATAAACAATGGGAACACGCAAAATATGAGCCCAGAAAGACGCTCATGGAACTGACTGAAAAATTTGACCCTGACCACATGGATCAAATTCTGAATCATAAACTGACGGCTGATATGGCAAAAAAATTAAGAGAAAATGAGATTATACAACATATTATTTCAAAGAATTGAACCGATTGTTGTAAAATCGTTTATCCGGTGATGAACTCGGACGCAAAAAGGTGGTAACGCCGTTCAACCAACATCCCCAACATCAATTCCCAATTCCCCGGCCAGATCCCGCGCAGCTTTCTCCGCGCCATCGAAATTGAACAGCTCGATCTGACGCCGGACCGGCGCGGTCAGCTCCGGGGAGAGCATCCGGGTCAGTCTCTCCAGAAAAGGCTCCGATGCATCCGGATCGTACTCTTCCAGGGATGCGATCAGTTCCCGGAATCCGCGTTTCACCGCGTCTGCATCCGGGGCATCATCGCAAAGGCGGTCCTCTTTTTCCAACCCCTCTTCCAACCCGGCGCGGCCCATGGAATGAACGGTTCTTTCCAGGGCTTCCCCAAGGGATCGGATCATCGGCAGGAGCTGTTCAACCGGCTGTTTTCGGATCGCGGGAAGTATTTTTGATGCCATTGCAAAGACCGAAGTGAGCCAGAGGTTGCCCGATACCCCTTTCAGACCGTGGAGCTTCTGATGGGCTTCCTCCCGGTCCTCCTTCCGGAGCAGTTCTTCGATCTCCCGGGCCGTATTCCCGTAATCCCGGGCAAAGCTGAGCAGCGCACTTTTATATGCCCTTTCATCCCGCCAGACCCGAAGCCCCTGCTTCACATTCACGCCGTGGATGTGAAAAACCGCCCCGTTTTCCCCCTTCCGACCCGCGCCGGCCGGCGCCGCGATCCTTCCCCGGCCTTCGGGGACGAGCCTTTCCATGGCCCGAAAGAGTTCATCAAAGTCGATGGGCTTTCCCACCACCGCGTTCATCCCGGATTCCAGAAATCGGGATCGCTCATCGTTTGTCACGCTGGCTGTCAGCGCGATGATCGGCACCGGGGATCTCCTGCCGGCTTCCGCGTTCCGGATCGCTTTTGTGGCTTCCAGGCCGTCCATATCCGGCATGTGGATATCCATGAGGATGATATCCGGATCATACTGCTGAAATCCCGAAACCGCCTGAATTCCGTTCTCTGCCGGAACCACTGAATGGCCGTTCTGTTCCAGGCGGATGCGGGCCAGGGTCCGGTTCTCTTCGATATCTTCGGCCAGCAGAACCGTAAAGGCCCGGCGCGGTCGGAAGGCTGCGCCTTGATCCGATACGATCACCGGCTCCCCATCGGCCGGTTCCGCGCGGATGGTGAAACAGAAGGTGCTCCCTTCTCCCTCCCGGCTTCGGGCCCAGATGGTGCCGCCCATGAGTTCTGCAAGCTGTTTGGAAATCGCGGTTCCCAGCCCGGTCCCCCCGAACCGGCGGGAGGTGGAGGTGTCTGCCTGGGTAAAGGGCTCGAAGATCTTCTGCAGACTCTCCGGGGACATGCCGATGCCGGTGTCCTTGATGGCAAATCGGATGGTCCTCTTCTGGTCATCGGATGCCGCGGTGACGGTGATCCCCCCTTTTTGGGTGAACTTTACCGCGTTTCCGATGAGATTCATCAGAATCTGTTTGAGCCGGGACGGGTCCCCTGTGATATTTTGGGGCACGGTCTCATGGATGTCCAATGCCAGGGAAAGCCCCTTGTCTTTGGCCAGAATATTGAGGGATCTGACCGTCTCCTCCATCAGGGCGTGAAGATCGAAGGGCAGGATCTCCAGCTCCAGCCTGCCCCGTTCCAGCTTGCTGATATCTAAAATATCGTTGATCAGACCGAGCAGGGACCGGGAGGAATTGAGCGCTGTGGTCAGAAATTCCCGATGTTTTGGCGACAGGTCCGCATCTTCCAATACGATGGAGAGAAAGCCGAGTACCGCATTCATGGGGGTCCGGATCTCATGGCTCATGTTGGCGAGAAATTCGCTCTTGGCCCGGCTGACCGATTCGGCCAGGGACTTTGCCTGGACCAGCTCGTCTTCGGCCCGCTTCCGATCGGAGATATCGGTGATGATCCCGACGAGAATCTTTTCCCCGTTTGCATTCTTCATCACCGATTTCCGGGTCAGGATGGTATGGACATCTCCCTTTGCATCGGTGAAACGCTCCTCGTTGGTGTGGGTCTCTCCGCTGTTGAAAACCAGCCTGTCCTTTTCCCGGAAGACATCGGCCTCTTCTTTAGGAAAGAAATCGTGATCCGACTTGCCGATCAGTTCTTCCCGGTCAAACCCCATCAGCTCGCAGTAGGCATCATTGAGAATCAGCCAGCGGTGCTGTTCGTCCTTGATGAAGACCGGGTTCGGCAGCGCGTTGATGATCCCGTCCAGAAACCGGTTTGCCTCGATCAGCCGCCATTCAGCAATTTTCCGCTCGGTAATGTCGGTGATGATGGAAAAGAGCCTGATATTCTCCCCGAAGGGGATCGGTGTGCTTCTCACCTCCACGTCCCGAATCCGTCCGTCTGCCAGGCGATGGCGGAACTCGAAGGATTTCTGTTCCCGGGCCTTGGTCAACTGCATGAGGGGATGAATCTCTTCTTTCGGCAGGATATTGATCTGCCAGGCCGTCATCCGGAGCAGATCCTCGAGAGGATATCCGTAATATTTTTCGGCCGCATGGTTGGCATTGACGATGTTGCCGGTATCCGGATCGATGAGCAGCATGACCGCGCTGTGTTGCTCGAACATGCAGCGGAACTTCTCCTCAGAACCTCTCAGCGCGAACTCGCACTTCTGCCGGCCTTCGATCTCGGCCCGGAGACGAAGGTTCTGATCGAGGATCTTCTGATGCGCGATCTGCAGATTCAGATGGGTCTGCACCCTTGCCAGCACCTCCTCCTCATGGAAGGGCTTGGTGATATAGTCGACGCCCCCGGCCGTAAACCCCTTCACCTTGTCCGAGAGGTCATCCAGGGCGCTGAGAAAGATCACCGGAATCTTTCGGGTCCGTTCATCGGCCTTCAGCCGCTCACAGACCGCATATCCGGTCATGTCGGGCATCATGATGTCGAGCAGGACGATGTCCGGGGGGGATTTCCGGATGGCGCTGATCGCGGTTTCCCCGTTCAGCACCGGCCGCACCTCATATCCGGCCCGGTCGAGCATCTCTTTCAACAGCCGAAGGTTTTCCGGCAGATCATCCACAACCAGAATGGTATATTTCTTCGATTCAGACGCCGTCATCAGAGAACTCCTTTACCATCCCATTCATCCGGGCGGATTGTCAAAGGTCTGATCTTCGCAGAGTTCCACCAACTTCTCCAACAGGCTGTGGATGGGGACAATGCCGGCCAGCCGCTCATTTTCCGTAAGGATCACCGGATCATACCGTTTGATGGTCTCCCTTGCCATCGCCTGCCGCGCAACTTTCACCAGCGGGGTGTCGCTTTCCACAATCAAGGGGGTTTTGTCCATCACGGCATCAACCGTCTGGTCGAAGAATCGAGCGCGATGCGATTCGGAGTTCAGGATGCGCGTCAGATGGTAGTTCACCAGGATGCCGACCGGTTCCTCTTCCCGGACCACGACCACCGTATTGAAGTTATCATCGAGCCGCCTTCCCAGATCGATGTCCCGGACCCGGGTCTTCAGGTCGGTGATCCCGGCCTTTTCGGCAAGAATACTGATGGGGACGATATAGTCCGAAGAGCCGATGCTGTCATGGAACCCGATGACCTGGTAGGTCTGTACCGGTTTGGAGATCCCCTTGACCAGGATCGGTTTCTTCCGCAGGCAATGGATATGATCTTTCACATGGGTCCAGGTCTCGTGGGAGATGATCACCCGATCCTCCTCCGCACATTCCTGGAGCCGTTTCGCCACATTGACCTGATTGCCGATGATGGTGTAATCCATCTTGTTTCTGCAGCCGAAATTTCCCACGGTGCAATAGCCGGTATTGATCCCCGCCCGAATCCGGAAAGGCATCATCACGCCCTTCTGATACCATTCCACCTGAAGCGCTTTGAGATTCTCGATCATTTCCAACGACATGGAAACGCAGGCCAGTGCATCCTCTGCGACTCCCCGGCTCCGGGGATCGCCGAAGAAGACCATGATGGCATCCCCCACGAATTTGTCGATGGTTCCCTGATACTTGATGGCAATGCTCGCCATCCGTTCAAAGTAAACATTCAAAAGATGGGTCAGATCTTCCGGCTCCATTCTTTCGGTGGTGGAGGTGAAATTGACGATGTCCGAGAAAAAGATCGTCAGCTTCTTCCGCTGGGCTTCGATCTTTACATCCCGCTCTCCGGAAAAGATCGACTCGTAGATCTGAGGGGAAAGATATCGGGAAAGCTTGTCCGACAGCTCACAAAGCTTTTCGGTCTTTTCTTTCAGGCTCACCGTGGAGCGGATTCTCGCCCGGACCACCGAGGGGCTGAAGGGTTTGGTGATATAATCCACAGCGCCGATTTCAAACCCCTTTGTCTCGTCTTTTTCATCCCCCAGCGCGGTCGCGAAGATCACCGGTATATCCCGCAGTTCAATATTCTCCTTCAGTCTTCTGCAGACCTCGTATCCATCCATTTCCGGCATCATGATATCGAGAAGAATGATATCGGGTCTGATCTTTTCCGCGATATGCAACGCATCCTTTCCGCTCGTGGCAAAGGAGAGCCTGTATTCGTCCTGAAAGAACTGCCGCAGCAACTGCAGGTTGTTGGGCTCGTCATCGACCATCAGTATCCGCCATTTCCGATCTGTCATCTCTCCTCCTTACATTAAAGGCAAGCCAGACCGGTTCCGCTCCAGGGAGAGCCGATCCCCATCCATGTGCATTCCCAACTCCCGGGCCAGGCGGATCGTCTCCTCTTTTGCCCCTTCAAAATCGAATCGGAGCAACCGCTTTTCAATGGGAGCGATCCGGTCAGAAGAGAGGGAGCCTTTCAGTCTCTTCAAAAAGGGATCGACCGGGGCCGGATCATATTCCCCAAATGCATCCAGCAGCCCCTGAAACAGCTCCAGCAGCAGGGAATCGGAGGTCTTCACATCCGCTGTCCCCGGGGATCGGCAAACCGAACAGCCATCCAGCCGCCGTACCGAGGCGACAAAGGAACCCATGGCCCTCTCGAGATCCGGAATCCGCTGCTGCGCCTGTTCCAGTTTTTTTCGGGCAATCGCGTCATTGATCTCTGTTGCCGCGGCATAGACATCCGTGGCCCAAAGATTGCCCGAAACCCCTTTGATCCCATGGGCAACGGCATATGCGGCCTCGATATCGCCCCGCTCGATCTCTTGTTTCAGCCGTTTCGCCACATCTTCGTAATCTTCGGCAAAGCAGATCAGCGCATTCCGGTATGCGTCGGCATCCTGCCATGTGGCCAGCCCTTTTCGGAGATCGACCCCCTCGATCTCCCATTCGGGAAAGAAGAGGAGATCGGAAACCAAAGGGCTGCGCTGATTTTCGGGCTCCCACATCTCTTTGGCTTCCCCCCTTTGCCGGGGGACGAGTCTTTCGATTTCGGCAAAGAGTTCCTTGAAATCGACCGGCTTTCCGACAACAGCATCCATTCCCGCCTCCCGGCAGGCCTTCCGCTCCTCTTCCAGAAGGCTTGCCGTCAGTGCGATAATGGTCACCTCGCCATTGGGGCCCTCCCGGATCCTGCGGGAGGCCTCCAGACCGTCCATTTCCGGCATGTGAACATCCATCAGGATGATGTCGATCTCCGGGTCCCGCTGAAAGGCCTCGACAGCTTCAAGACCATTCCGGGCAACGATGACAACATGTCCCTGCTGTTCCAGACGGATCTTCGCCAGCCGGATATTCTCCCGGATATCCTCTGCCAGCAGAATTCGAAACCGGCGATTTCCGGCCCCGGGAGCCTTCGCTTCCTCGCGGTTTCGGCCGATCGGCTCCGGTTCCCCGGCCGCGGGCTCCAGTTGGATCGTGAAATGGAACGTGCTGCCCTTTCCCACCTCGCTCTCCACCCAGATCCGGCCCCCCATCAGCTCCACGATCTTTTTCGAGATGGTGGTGCCCAGACCAGTGCCGCCGAAGCGCCGGGCCGTGGAGCTGTCGGCCTGGGTAAAGGGGTCGAAGATCTTTTCGAGCCGATCCTTTTCAATGCCGATGCCGGTATCCGAGACCCGGAAGTGCAGGGGGCAGAAGTGCTTTGGAGCGCCGTCCGGGTCCCCCGGATTCACTGCCACGGAAATCCTTCCTTTTTCGGTGAATTTGAGGGAATTGCTCACCAGGTTGACGATGACCTGGCGCAGGCGGTCCGAATCGCCCACAAGATGCAAAGGGATGTCCGGATGGGCACGGAAGGTGAGATCGACGCCCCTTTCCCCGGCCTTCAACTCGAAGATCTTCAAAGCGTCCCGCACCACGCCGCAGAGATCGAAGGGCCTTTTCTCCAGCTCCATCCGGCCGCTTTCCAGTTTGCTGACATCGAGGATGTCGTTGATCAGCCGGAGCAGCGCTTTTCCCGAAGCATAGGCGATCTTCAGGTTCTCCCGGTGGTTTTCCGGGATATCCCCCTCCAGTGCCAGCTCCAGAAACCCCAGTACCGAATTCATCGGCGTCCGGATCTCATGGGACATGTTGGCCAGAAACTGACTTTTGGCCCGGGCCGCGGCTTCGGCATCCAGCCGTGCGGCCTCGAGGCCGGCCATCAGCTCCCGGGTTTCGGCCTCGCTCTGCCGCAGGGCTTCAAAGGATTCCTTCAGCTTCCGAACCATGGTGTTGAAGGCCGCGGAAAAATCTCCCATGAAATCGACTTCATGGCTGAAATCCCCCCTGGCGATCATCTGGGTCTTCCAGGTGAGATGGCGCAGGTTGGACTGGATGCTCTTCAACGAATGGAGAAAAAGGGTTTTGCCCCGGGGAACATGGAAATCGAGTTCCCCTTTGGACAGATGGGAGACCAGCGCCGTCGATTTGTTGTATTCCGCCAGAAAATCATTGACATAGGAGGTCAACTGCCGGATTTCATTATCGGGATAGTCGGCCGGCAGCGGAATGGAGGCCGCTGTCTCCCCCTTTAACAGACGATGAAACACCTCCGTGATGCGATCGATGTCTTTCTCGTCGACGGTCAGCATGTTTTACAATCCTCATGGGGTCGCGGGTTTGACCTCGAAGCGGCAGACCCGGTCCCCGGAACACCAGCAGTCGACTTCCTTCACATGGAAATCCTTCCCTGTGAAATCATAGAGCACCCCGCTGATAAAGCCCTCGTCATAGGTGCAGATGGTCTCATCGCAGAGCGGGAGCCCCGAGCAGTCCAGGTCCTCGGCCACCGTCAGGGTGAAATTGAGGGTTTTCATATCGGCCTTTTCCACCCGGAGGATGCCGATGTTGAACTTTTTCAACTGCTCTTGGAGATCCTTGACAAAGGTATTGAAATCCTCCCGCTGGGTGATCATCTTTTTGCAGAAAGAGATCCCCGCGCTTCTGCCGGCATCATAGAAGAGCCGATCCGCCTTGTCCGGGCCGAATTCCCTGACCAGCACATCCCGCAAAGTGAACTGCATCAGGCGGTAGACGCTCACATCGGTAAGGTTTCCGAGATTGGGCCGCCCCATGCTCACATCCCCGACCATGCTCCAGTCAAACAGCAAATCCTGTCTTTCTTCCTTGAACATTTCCCTGCTCCTTTCTTCTTTCTCCTTCTGATGGTTCCGTGCCCTGGCGCGGAAATGTAAAGATCCGTGCCAGCTCATGAAACAGAAATCCATCGATTTGTCTGACCAGTTCATCGGCAAGGGAAGGAGAGGCTTCCCGCACCTGTTCCGCAATCTTCATGGCCCCGTCAAAATCCGCGATCTCCGCCGCCTCCAGAAAATCGGCCCGCACCTTTCCCGGCAGCGCCGCAACCGCCGCCGCCAACTGCTCCGGGGGCATCGGTTTCCCGGCGTTTCGATCTTTTCCGGCCTTTTCATCTTCTGCTGGAACCCTTCCGGGTTCTCCCCTTTTCGGTCTTCGCTCCTTGATAAACCGGACCCCCAGGTGGCGGCCCATCATCGCGAAGAGTTCATCTTTGAGGAAGGGCTTGCCCAGAAAATCGTTGCAGCCGTTGGCGAGTGCGGCCTCCAACTCCTTTTCAAAGACCCCCGCGCTGATCGCGATGATGACGGGCCGGGGAATCCGCGGATCTGCGCCATCTTCTTTTCCCGGCTCCAGGTGCCGGATGGTTCGGGCCGCTTCATAGCCGTCCATCACCGGCATGCGGATATCCATCCAGATCAGGTGGGGATGCCATTCCTGCCAGATCCCGACGGCCTTCCGGCCGTCCTGGGCCTCCCGGAGTTGGAAGCCGAGGGGTTCCAGCAGATTCATCAGGACCCGGCGGTTATCGGGCATGTCATCGACGATCAGTATCCGAAAGCAGGGCTGATCCGGTTCCAGACCGATGATCCGGGGAAGGGCTTCGGCCCCGAAAGCATCCGGAGAATCAGATCCTCCGGAGGGGACCGATGCCTGATTCTCCGGTATTTGCATCCGAATGTCAAACTCGAATACCGCCCCCCGGTTCAACCGGCTCTTCACCCGGATCCGCCCCCCCATCAGTTCCACGAATGTCTTGCTGATGGCCAGCCCCAGGCCCGTTCCTTCCATGGACATCCGGCCGCAGCAGGAAACCGAAGATCTGCGCGGCCGGAATTCCCGTATAGACGCCCGAGGCGATTGCGGAATTGAGATCCACCGGTTTGCTGCCCAGGGCAATGGCCAGCTCGCGCGGGGGCCCGATGGCCGTTTCCGGTTTTCCAGCATCGGTTTGGGCCCCGGTGCCGGCCCCCAAAGCCATGAAACATCCCACCAACATGAAAAAGGCTTTCAATGATCGCATCACCGTTTTTCCTTTCAAAGGGGGTTTTTGTCATTGACAGTCGCAATAACCCATTGACACAGAAGGGGCAACGCCATACATAGGTAGAGTGTCCTCGGGCAAAAAACGGACTGATCATATCAGTATCCGCGTGCGTGGACAATCCAAAAGTCATCGGCTTTGCACGAATAAAACAGCAGAAGAGAAGAAGAATCGGAAAAGACTCAATCGAAAACCGCAGTTATGGAAGAG
>JAABSZ010000314.1:0-3049 GCA_011390135.1 Desulfobacteraceae bacterium
CCGTTGTATTGACCGGCGTCTGCGTGGCAAGTGTTCCCGCTTTCGGCCCCCAGTTGACCGGATCGGTGCTGAAAAAGGTGCTTCCAGAAAGCACCTTGTCCGGCGTGGCATCGGCCGCATTAAAAGCCGCGCTGATCCCGTCATAGATCTCTTTGGTCGTCTTTCCCGTGCTTCCGGGACCCGCTGAAGGCTCCAGAAAGGCCCCCGACATCGACGGCGTCATCCCGCTCAGCAGATAATCGTACAGCCCCTGAAGCGTGTACATCCCGCTGCCGGCAGAGGGCAGGCCCGGAGAATCCAGATTGCCGGCCATCGCGGCCGGTGCAAAGACCGATGAAAACACGACCCACAAAAGAAAAATTCTGAACCGCATGATCCACCTCCTGACGTTGAATGTCTACAGCCTTTCATCAGCCACAAACATGGACAGAAAAAAACTGCCCCCTGATGCCAAGATCAAATCCTGATAATTTGATCCTCTTCGGGCAGTTTTATCTTTCTCCATTTTTCTGCCTGTGCAGCAAGAGAATTATCTAGCGGTTCCTTATCTTTATTTATCGTTTTGATCAAGCTTTTGTGGGAGTATCAAAGACCCAAAGCTTTTATTGGCCGCCGCGAACCGGCCACACATAGTAGGTGGTAGCCTTGTCGCTGGCGTGAGCATAGCCGACGTTCATGCCCACGCGCCACGCGTCGGACGTACTGAGCGCGAACGTAGTACTCGACCAATAGGAGGACGACTGAACATTAGAAAATTTATATGGACTGCTACCAAGAACAGATTCAGTTCCGGTCGTCAACTCAATCAACTCCGATTTCGTGGGAAGCCGCCATTGTCTATCCGAAGAACCATCTGATAAACCGCAATCTCCTATATTAAAAGCGGTCGAACCATCATAAAGAATAGTCGCTGCGGTACTCGCGTCATCCCAAGTTGACGTATCTATCCATTTTTTAGCTCCGATACATCCGGCGTCCTTTAACCAGACAAGCCCGGAATTCATATCTGTAACAGTTCCGTCTCCGTTGTCACACCAACGGCCGAGTGCAGAAAGCGTGCCCGAGCATTCAACACCATTGTAGCTTCCTGTCACCCCAAAAACATTTACACCTTCTTTAATATTTCCTTCATACAGATCAGCATCCACCACAGAAAGATCGAATGCATTGTAGAAGCCTGCAGCCTGACTCACCGTTGTATTGACCGGCGTCTGCGTGGCAAGTGTTCCCGCCCTCGGGCCCCAGTTGGCCGGATCGGTGCTGAAAAAGGTACTTCCCGAAAGCACCTTGTTCGGCGTGGCATCGGCCGCATTAAAAGCGGCGCTGATCCCGTCGTAAATCTCCTTTGTCGTCTTTCCCGTGCTTCCCGGCCCCGCAGAAGGCTCCAGAAATACACCCGAAAGCGAAGGCGTCACGCCGCTCAACAGGTAGTCGTACAGCCCCTGAAGCGTATACATCCCACTGCCGGCAGAGGGCAGCCCCGGAGAATCGAGATTGCCGGCCATCGCGGCCGGCGCAAAAACCGAAGAAAAAACAACCAAAAACATAAAGTGCCTGAACCGCATGATCGGCCTCCTGACGTTCAACGTCTACAGCATTTCAGCAACCCCAAACATGGACAGAAAAAACACTTCCCCCAGATGCCAAGATCAAAATCCTGATAATCTCATCTTCTCCGGGCAGTGTTTGTCCCTCTCCATTTTTTGCCTGTACAGCAAAAGAATAGTCTCGCGTTTATTTACTCTGGTTTATGGTCTTGATCAATATCTTTTTGATCTTCAAGAAAAAATACGAACAAACATCTCTTCTGTTTCCCGATTTCTTCCCTGATCACCGGCCGACGCATTCCGATTAAACAGGAAAACCCCTGATCCATCGGTTTGCAGTTGCCTTTTCACCCCCGGAATGGTAATCCTTATATTCGGATACGAAACCTGTTGAGGAAATAATCTTCCTCATATGCCGGAGAAAAGATGAAGCAGCCCCCGTTTCTGCCCACCACCCCGTCGGAATGCCGGGCACTGGGATGGGAAAACCCCGACATTATCCTCGTGACCGGTGATGCCTATCTGGATTCCTATCATATGGGCGTTGCCGTCATCGGCCGGGTGCTGGTGGATGCCGGATTCACGGTCGCGGTCATCCCACAGCCGGATGTCAACACCCCTGACGATATCACCGGCCTGGGGGAGCCGAACCTCTTCTGGGGAGTTACTGCCGGCTGCATGGATTCGATGGTGGCCAATTACACCGCTTCCGGCAAACGGAGAAGATCGGACGACCTCACCCCCGGAGGCGTCAATGACCGGAGGCCAGACATGGCCGGGATCATCTACACCAATCTGATCCGCCGGTACTTCAAAAAGACCCGGCCCATCGTCCTCGGAGGCATGGAGGCGAGCCTGCGCCGAATCTCCCATTACGATTTCAAAACCGACAAAATCCGCCGCTCCATCCTCTTCGATGCAAAGGCCGACCTTCTGGTCTATGGCATGGGAGAAAAGGCCATCGTTCAAATCGCCCATGCCCTGAAAGAGAATCATCCGGTCGAGAGTATCCGGGGGATCTGTTGGATCTCTTCTGAAAAGATCGATGGATTTCTCGAACTCCCCTCCCACAGCCAGGTCGCGGCCGATCCGGAAGCATTTTCCCGGATGTTCAAAACCTTCTACCAGAACCAGGACCCGATCACCGCGTCCGGATTGATGCAGCAGCAGGATACCCGATATCTGATCCAGAACCGGCCCCAGCCCCATCTGACAACTGCGGAACTGGATCGCATCCATGAATTGGGATACAGCCGGGCCCTGCATCCGGAGGATCGTAAGCGGGGGACAGTGCGGGGACTGGAGACGATCCGGTTTTCCCTCACCACCCACCGGGGATGCTACGGCGGCTGTCATTTCTGCGGCATCGCAGCGCACCAGGGCGCGACAATCATCGACAGAAGCGAGGCATCCATCTGCAAAGAGGCCCGCGAGATGACCCGCCATCC
The DNA here is from genome assembly GCA_011390135.1 of Desulfobacteraceae bacterium. Taxonomy (GTDB): domain Bacteria; phylum Desulfobacterota; class Desulfobacteria; order Desulfobacterales; family JAABSP01; genus JAABSP01. The sequence goes on from JAABSZ010000314.1 coordinate 2,996, forward strand.
CGATTTCAAAGGGATCATCTCCGATGTGGGGGGCCCCACAGCCAACATGTACGG
>JAABSZ010000315.1:0-3034 GCA_011390135.1 Desulfobacteraceae bacterium
CTGCTTGCCGATCACTTTGTAAAGAGACCGGTTGTAGTTCTCGGCCAGCTCCCCCTCCACCGGAAAGAGGCGCTCTGTCATGCCGTCGATGTCGATCTTCTTCAGACTCATGGGTTCAATGCTTCTTCAGGCTCATGGGTTCAATGCTTAATCGACAAGTTTTCGACTCTCCAGGATCATTTCCTGCACCCGATGCTTCAATCCTTCATATCTGGCCAGATCCCCTTTCTCTCCGTCCATAAGCTGCTCCTCATAGTACCGGAGCTGAGCCTGAATATCCCACATGAGCCGGTTGTAATTCTTCTTCACGGCCTCCTCTGCATCGGTTGAGGCAAACCGCTGCTCCGAATCGAAGTAGCGCTGAGCCTCCTGAAAGAGGACATCGGGTGTGATGGGCCGGTAGAGTTCCGCGACCATTGCCAGGCGAGTCTCATACGGCTTTTCGTAATAGAGGGATCGGTCTGAAAACCACTCTTCGGGGACGTCGAAGTCCGCGCTTCGCTCCTTGACGGCCTCAACCACGGCCTTTGCGGAGCGGCCCGTAATCCGTCGATTTTTCCTTTTCAGATCGGCCATGAACGCGCCGAAATCGAGAAGGGATGCCTTCTTTCGGCCGGCAAACTCTTCGGCCATGTATGCGGCCACATCCGTTTTTTTCTTTTCTTCGACCGTTTCCGTAAAAGGGCCTGCTTTTTTCCTGGAAAGAGATTCGCTTTGGTTCGAAGATTTCCCGATCTGCTGCTGGGTGGAAAAAGGTTCATACCCCTTTTCGATCGCGATCAGCCCCCGAGCCACAAGCTTCCGGCCGATGATCATCACCATGTCGGCAAAGTCTTCAGAGGTGTTGGGGCCGTCGATCATCAGCCGGTCGTTGAACCGGTTCCGCAGGGCCTCGTCCAGGCCCGTGGGTTTGTTGGAGGCCGCGAAGTTGATCACGTTGCCCCGGCGTACCGTATAGACGCCGTCGAGGTACTGCATCAGGATGTTGGTGATGTCGTTGTCCGCGCCCTGTCCCTCGTCCCTGGAGGAGGTGAGGAGGTCGATGTCGTCTAAAATCCCGAGGCTGACCACCTTCGCGTCCTGGGTGACCGATAGGCGCTGGAGCAGGATCTTCCCGGTCTTGCCGTAATACTCGTCCTTGATGGACTGATCCACCGTAAAGACCGCATAGGGAAAACCGACGGCTTCGGCCAGATCCTTCAGCCGGGTCATGGCCAGCCTGAAAAGGGACGACTTTCCCGTGCCCGGCAGGCCGTCATATAAGCTGGTCCAGGCCAGCCCCCCAAGTTCTAAAATCGGATTGGTCTCCGCTTCGAAATCGTAGAGCGCCAGCCGGTCCACATACCGGATGATCTTCTTCTTCGCGTTCCGGTTTCCCACTATCTCATCCGCGCGGATCGGCTGAAAGGCCGGGGCCGTCCCCGCGGTCGCCGGGGGCAGGCTCCTGTCCTCGTACCCCTCCAGGGTGAGAAAATCGTCCATGATCCGGAAGGTGTACCCTTTCAGGTGGACATCCATGTCCGGATGGGCATCCTTTTTCTCCGCGGCCAGCTCCGCATACTTTTCAAAGAGATCCTTGACAAAGACGGAAAAGACCAGCGAGGTCTCGAAGGCCGCGCCCGTCTCCTCCTGCTGGATGAGGTACGCGAAGATCGGCGCCAGCAGCCGCTTGATCACCGCGGCCTCGGGCTGGGCCGAATCCAGAGTGATGCCGAGATCGTGAAGATCGGCCTTCTTTTCGGAATCGGCCACTCCCTGTGCCCGGATGAGCGCGTCCAGCTTTTTGGCCCCGTAACGGGACGCGGCATAGGTGGCATAGGTGTGGCAGAAGTCTCTGAGCCGGTCCAACTCCGGGTTGTTCGTGAGCTGTGCGGTCGGCGTTGAAATCAGCTTCTGCTTCAGCCCCACTTTGTCCGACAGCAGTTCTGCGATGTGGGAGAAGATCTGCATCCCCTCCCGGATCGCAAGATAAGTGTCATGCTCAACCGGGCCCATGATGTACTGCTCTTCCGGGTCGAGCTTCAGCATCAGCTCCGGCAGGGAGCGGCTCTTGCCGCCGTACCGGTACCCGGTTAATATCTCCTCCACCGCATCCTTGCGGGAACGGATCTGCGCAGGTCCGATATCTACGGGGTTGTTCTTCTCAGTCATGGATCTCTCCTGTCTTTGAAACGCCGAACATCCGGGCGTTGGGAATGTCGATATCGCGGCCGTGAGCCCGCTGGATGAGCCGGTGGGGCATGAGGATGTACTGGGGAGAGGCGATCGCGGGGCTGAACTCGCCGAACCGGTCGTCGCCGGTGAGCCAGCCCTTGAATTTGTCGGCAATGCCCGAGTGGGGATGCTCGCCGGTGCGGACTACCATTGTCTTCCGATAGAAGAGGATGCAGTCCTCCGGGTCCTGAATCAGCTTTTTGATGGGTCCTCTGTTTTCGGTGTATTGATTGTAGAATGGCCCGATGTCGTACCGCTCCAGACATTCTAGCTGCACCCCCTCCACGGCCTCGATCCTGTCGGCCAGAAAGCCCAGCTCCATGTTGGCAACAGCCGACAGACCGTTTCTGATGGCGGTCCCGATGTCTGCATGACGCTCGGGCCGGTGAAAGGAGAGGGACGGGATCTTGAGATAGAGCGTATAGAACCGGGGGATGTTGCTGTGATCGTCGAACCGCTCAAAGGACTGGGTGCAGTACCGGTCTCCGTTCTCGGACCGGATCACCGTTTCCGGATAGATCTTCAGCTCCTCTGGGGGATCGAAATCGAGCAGGGTCCCGTAGTAGTTCCGGGAGAGTTTGGCAGCCACCACATCCCGGGGAAAGATCCCTCTGAAGAGCATGAAGAGGGCATCATCCACCAGTTGATCGTTCCCCGGCAGCACAGAGAGCTGCTTCTCCCCGCCGGCCTTGTCGGTCGTCAGAAACCGGAAATCCCGGACAAAGATGGGAAAGCCGGAATCGGACGGGTCGATGGTGCAGCCGAGATCGATGTCCCGGTTGGGGCTTTTCTGCGCGATCCGCTGCTTCAGGACAAAGAG
>JAABSZ010000316.1:0-3017 GCA_011390135.1 Desulfobacteraceae bacterium
CCCCCGAGGAGCAGCGGGTCAAGTTCATAAGCATCGCAGAAAGCATCAGGGCCCACCCCGACTTCGAGGAGAAGTACAAGAACAACGGGGATCTCCACAACCGGGAGCTGGCCTTTGAGAAGATTTTCGACGAGGTGATCCTGCAGAACCGGCGCAACGAGCTGGAGCTGTACCGGATGCTGGCAAACGATGACGCGTTCCGAGCGGCCATGCAGGAGACCCTGCGGCGGATGGTGGCGGTATCGGATCAGGACAAATAGGATGTATCTAAAGCCAATGAAGGGGGGTATGAATATGATCTGGTAGACCGAAAAACAAATGTTCCACAAGTTCAAGCGCTTGCCTATTCCATTATAAACTCTTTTTGCGATGGTTTGATTCAAACGAAACCCTTTAATAAAAACAGGAGGTTCTATGGTCGGAAAGAATGCACAGGGAATTGCAACCCCAACCGTTGAGGAGCTGGCGAGAATTGCAAAGCAGTATCATCTGAATCTCAGCCATGAGGATTTAACCACCTACCAGGGAATGATCGAAGGCGCGATCGGCTCCTACAAACGGATTGCGCAGCTCAGCGAACCCAAACTCCCCGTGAAATATCCCCGCACCCCCGGCTATCGACCTTCTGAAAGTGAAAATCCCTTGAATGCCTGGTACTGGCGCTGCTCCATCAAAGGGCAGGAGGGCGGAAAGCTTTCGGGCAAGAAAATCGCACTCAAAGACAACATCTGTGTTGCCGGAATCCCCATGATGAACGGATCTGCGGTTCTCGAAGGCTTTGTGCCCGATATCGATGCCACCGTTGTCACCCGGATACTGGATGCGGGCGGGGAGATCATCGGCAAGGCCGTGTGCGAGGATCTCTGCTTTTCAGGCGGCTCCTTCACCTCCGCTACGGGCCCGGTCCGCAATCCGCACAACCCGGAATACAACTCCGGCGGCTCTTCCAGCGGCAGTACCGCGCTTGTGGTCAATGGGGATTGCGACATGGCCATGGGCGGGGATCAGGGTGGATCGATCCGGATTCCGAGTTCATGGTCCGGCGCATACGGATTGAAGCCGACCTGGGGGCTGGTTCCCTACACCGGCGTCTTTCCCATTGAGGCGACCCTCGATCATACTGGCCCCATTGCGGCATCGGCAAGCGATGTCGCGCTTCTGCTGGAAGCCGTGGCCGGAAAGGACGGCATGGACCCGCGCCAGTCCGAAGTGATCACAAAACCCTACACCGAAGCATTGACCGGTGATGCTAAAGGGCTGAAGCTGGGCATCGTTAAGGAGGGATTCGGATGGGAGGAGATTTCGGAAAAGGATGTGGATGAGAACGTGAGGGAAGCCGCCAAACGGTTCGAGAGCCTTGGCGGAGTTGTCAAAGAGATTTCCATTCCTATGCATAGAGACGGGGTTCACATCTGGAACGCTGTCGCCACGGAAGGGGCTCTGTCTCAGATGATCCTCCATAACGGGATGGGGCTCAACTGGGAGGGATACTACACCACATCGATCGTCGATTATTACGGCAGAGCCAGAAGATGCATGGCCGACAACTTCTCCGATACCGTGAAATTCGTCATCCTGCTGGGGCAGTACATGGCAGACAAGTACTGCGGCCGCTATTATGCAAAGGCCCAGAACCTTGTCCCCGTGCTTCGGGCCGCGTATGACAAGGCCCTTCAGGATGTGGATCTGCTCCTCATGCCGACGATTCCGATGAAGGCCATGCCGCTTCCCATCGATCCCACGGTTCCGGAGTACTTTACGACGGCTTTGGGGATGATCCAGAACACAGCCCCCTTTGACTGCAGCCACCATCCCGCGATGACTGTCCCCTGCGGTATGTCCGAGGGACTGCCGGTGGGAATGATGCTGATCGGGAGACGGTTTGAGGATGATGTGGTTCTTCGGGCCGCGGATGCTTTTGAGAAAACAGGGGTATACAAGCGATAAAGCGATTCAGTCAGGGAGACGCTTCATGGCGTCTCCCTCCATTACTATTTGATCCCCAGCATAACAGAGTGATTATGTGATGGACAGTGATCGAATATGGTCATTTAATTGGAAAATCGGCTTGATATTGATCATATTGCTGACAGGTATCGGGACATTATACAATATTAAGCCGTTTAAAGGCTTCTTTGTTTTGAGTCTTATCTATTTTATCGGATATGACATAGCCCTTAAAATCCAAAGAGAAGAGATCGATCCCTGTAAACCCGGAAAAATTACCGAGCCATTGATGATGAATCGGTGCAGATTCTCTGCAAGATAATGGAAAGGAGAAAACGATGAAAGGCAAGACTCCCAAAGGTGTCCCCGCGGATTTACGGGACCGTCTGGAGAAGACCCGGCAGGAGCTTCTGGCCCTGTTTCGAGGGCTGGATCAATTGGATGTGTCTCCGAAAGAGATGCCGCAAATAGAGCTGAGGGTCCTGATGGAACTGGATGCGGATTGCGCGGAAGCATTATGGGCGCTGGACAATCCCCGGGGATTGAACCTGAAAATGATGACAAAAGAGACGGAGAAGTCGCTGAAGCGTATCCCCAAAGTCCGTCAGGACTTCGTGGCGAAGCTGCCGTCCCGGGTGCTGGAAATGTTGGCCCGATATGAAGCTCAGATTGCAGATGCCCTGACAGTGGAGGATGCATACAGAGGTATTCCTGGAAACGCTGAATAGAGAGGAAAAGGTAAGGATATTGATTATTTCAAACAAGTAAAACCGCTGTTTTGCGGGATCGTATGGCCTAACGAACAGGATTTAAGTGCCGATACTATTGCCCATGAATTAATGCTAAGTACCAACATAAATGACCCCATTAGTCCCAAATTAAATGACTCCGAAGCCTGTTGAGAAACAGACGACCCCAAAACGCTGAAGGCACTGATGTTATTTCAAAACAACCAAACTGTCGAGATATTCCACAGCCTCCTTGAAGTTGCAGTGATTCACCTGCATCACCATATCGATGGGGTTGAAGTTTTTTTCGCAGCGGAAGCATCTGGCCAGGTTGGTTTTGGA
>JAABSZ010000317.1:0-2964 GCA_011390135.1 Desulfobacteraceae bacterium
AGCGGATGGAGATTTCCCGAGGAGGGCGGGCCCTGCTGCAGGGGCGGGGGCCCGAGATCGCGACCCTGGAGACCGGGGGGCAGATGGTGGAGCGGGTGCTGCGGGATCTGAAGGGGATGAAGAACATCCTGGTCATCAATGACGAGGCCCACCACTGCTACCGGGAGAAGCCCCCGGATTCGGATGAGGATTCGGATGGAGACGCGGGTGAGGAGAGGGAAAAACTGAAGGGGGAGGCGCGGCAGGAGGCCGAGAAGAACAACCAGGCCGCGCGGATCTGGATCTCCGGCATCGAGGCCGTAAAGCAGAAGCTCGGGGTGCGGGCCGTCTACGATCTTTCGGCCACGCCCTTTTTCCTCCGGGGCTCCGGATATGCCGAGGGGACCCTCTTTCCCTGGACCGTCAGCGACTTCTCCTTGATGGACGCGATCGAATCGGGAATCGTCAAGCTCCCCCGGGTTCCGGTCTCAGACAATCTGCCGGGCGGGGAGATGCCCAAGTTCCGCAACCTCTGGGAGCATATCCGGAAGAAGATGCCCAAAAAGGGGCGGGGAAAGGCCGGCGCGGGGCTCGATCCTCTGCGCCTGCCAGCCCCGCTGCTGGCCGCGCTCGATGCCCTCTACGGCCATTACGAGAAGATCTTCCGGATCTGGGAGGATACCGGCATCGACGTGCCGCCGGTCTTCATCGTGATCTGCAACAATACCGCAACCTCCAAGCTGATCCATGATGCGGTCGCGGGCTTCAAGCGGGTCGATCCGGAGAGCGGGAAGGAGATCTATTACGATGGCCGGCTGCCCCTCTTCCGCAATTACGATGAGCGGGGGGGGCGGCTGGCCAGACCCATGACCCTGCTGATCGACTCGGAACAGCTCGACTCGGGGGATGCCCTGGACCGAAACTTCCGGGAGATGGCCGGAGACGAGATCGAACGGTTCCGAAGGGAGCTGGTGGTGCGGAAGGCCGATGCGACCGCGGGGGAGAATCTCACGGACGAGGATCTGCTCCGGGAGGTGATGAACACCGTGGGAAAGAGGGGGCGTCTGGGGGAGTCGATCCGGTGCGTGGTCTCGGTCTCCATGCTCACCGAGGGGTGGGATGCGCAGACCGTCACCCATATTCTGGGGGTGCGCGCCTTTGGGACCCAGCTTCTCTGCGAGCAGGTCATGGGCCGGGCCCTGCGGCGCTGGTCCTACGACCTCAATCAGGAGGGGCTTTTTGATCCGGAATATGCCGATGTCTTCGGCATCCCCTTTGATTTCACTGCAAAGCCGACCATCGTGCCGCCGCCCAAGCCCAAGCCGATGATTCGGGTCCATGCGGTTCGGCCAGACCGGGATAGTCTGAACATCTGGTTTCCGCGGGTCGAGGGGTATCGGACCGAGCTGCCGGAACAGAAGCTGGGGGCAAAATTTTCGGCTGATTCAAAGCTGCGGCTCACGCCGGATCTGGTGGGCCCTTCCAAAACCCGCAGCGAGGGGATCATCGGAGAGGGGATCGATCTGGATGTGAAGCATCTGGAGGGGGTGCGGGAGGCCACGGTTCTCTTTCATCTGACAAAGCATCTGCTGTATGAGAAATACCGGGACCCGGATCAGGCGCCCCGGCTCCACCTCTTCGGCCAGCTCAAGGGGATCGTCCGGCAGTGGCTGACGGAGTGTCTGGTCTGCAGCGGCGGGACTTATCAGGCGCAACTCCTCTATTATGAGATCGCGGATATGGTCTGCGAGCGGATCAAGGCTGCGATCAACGAGGCCATGATCGAAGAAAAACCGGTTCTGGCCGTGTTGGACTCCTACAATCCCGAAGGATCAACAGAGTATGTCAACTTCACCACCACAAAGCCGAAGTGCTGGAAGACCGACCCGGGAAAGTGCCACATCAACTTTGTCATCTGCGACAGCGACTGGGAGGCCGAGTTCTGCCGGGTTGCAGAGGCGCACCCGCGGGTGATCGCGTATGTGAAAAACCAGAATCTCGGCTTTGAAGTGCCTTATCTCAGCGGATCGGACCCGCACATCTATCTGCCCGATTTCATCGTCCGGGTCGATGTGGGTGCAGATGAGCCGTTGAACCTGATCGTCGAGATCAAGGGGTATCGGGGGGAGGATGCAAAGGAGAAGGCCAACACCATGAATTCCTTCTGGGTTCCGGGGGTGAACAACCTGAAGAAGTATGGCCGGTGGGCCTTTGCGGAGTTTAAGGATGTCTTCGAGATCGAGGCAGAGTTTGAAAAGTGGATTGAAAAGTGTGTCGCCGAGTCGGCAAAAGGGGAAGGATGATGCCAAAGAAGCCTGAAAAGATAACCATCGAGACCTTGAAGCATACTGGGGCGAACCGGCCCAACATTCCCACGGCCGAGCTGCAGTCGGTGATGACCGAGGCTGAGATCCACCCGATCCGCAAGGCATACCGGCGCAGAGATCCGGATCTGGACCCGCAGCTCATCTGGCGCGGCAAGGATGTGGAGAATTGGTCCGATCTGGTGGTTCCGGTACCGCCCCTCTACATCCAGGAGAAGATCCACCCCAAGGTCATCATCGACGATCTGATGCGCCGGAGCCGGGAGCGGGCCGAGGCCGATCAGCAGGAGCAGCTCGATCTCTTCTCCGACTTCAACGGGATTTCAGACTCGGGAAAGGCCACGGAGTTCTATCAGCACGCGGCCAACTGGACCAACCGGATGATTCTGGGCGACAGCCTCCAGGTGATGGCAAGTTTGGCGGAGCGGGAGGGGCTTCGGGGAAAGGTGCAGTGCATCTATATCGACCCGCCCTACGGGATCAAGTTCAATTCGAATTTCCAGTGGTCCACCACCAGCCGGGACGTGAAGGACGGAAAGACGGATCACATCACCCGGGAGCCGGAGCAGGTGAAGGCATTTCGGGACACATGGCGGGACGGGATTCATTCCTATCTGACATATCTGCGGGATCGGCTGACGGTGGCGCGGGAGTTGCTGGT
>JAABSZ010000318.1:0-2956 GCA_011390135.1 Desulfobacteraceae bacterium
CGGAGACGGAAGCCGACGTCTGGAGCATCGAAGGCGCAGTGGAGAGCGGCCGGCGCGCGGCAAAGGTCATCGAGCCTTCGGTTTCGGTCTTTCCGCAGTATGATCCGTGGTGGCTGCGGTGGATCGGTGCGGTCGATGATCTGCTTTATGGGGTTGGCGGGCCCCATGTGCTGTCTGTTGCTCTGGCTGCGATTCTGTTTCTTGCTGCTTTGGTTGCGGTGATGGGGTTTTTGCGGTAAAAGCGGCTCTTCATCGGATCGGCTGCTTGTATTTCTCCTGCACCGCATTCCTTTCTTCTTCCGGCAGCGACTCCAGATAGCCTTTCCAGCCGGGACACCAGCGGGTGTGCCATTTCCAAAGCCTGCCCAAAAACGATCTTGGATTCCGGTCGTACTTTTTTCGAAATTTGCATTCTTGGCAATTGCTCATATTGCTTTTTCCCTCCTGATATTCGAAAAAATCTGCTCATGCCTGCCGCGCCTATTCGAAGCTGCATCAGACAATTTACAGCATATAGAGGGATTTTGCAATATGGGATTTGGGCGGTAAATTCTTCGTGGGGAGAGGGCTTGAAGTAAAGAAGCCCGTTCCTCTATGGGGAGCGGGCTTCTTTAGTGGGCCAGGCATGATGAGATGTAAATCTTCTCCAGATCGAGGTGATCTGAACCGTTAGCCGGAATTGTTCCGGCTATGCCTGATTATGCGGTATAATACGGTTGACAATCGGTTTCTGCTGGCATATTCAAGGGTGGATAGGCAAACACAGGATGCCCGGACATAAAATTGGTCGGCTTTGGAAATTTAAGAAGGGCGAGGTGGACCGAATGGATCAAGGCCGGTGGAGCAAAATCTGGTAAAAGCCGGAAGGAAACCTGATGCCTGAACTCCTTGCAGATCAGATAATGAAAAGAGCCGAAGAGTCGGCTGAACTCTATTACCGGCTGATACTGGTGGTCGCACCGGCTGGTGCCGGCAAGACTGCCGCGCTTGAGGATGTGCGGGATCGAATCGATGCGCCTCTGATCAATATCAACCTCGAGCTTTCCCGCAGAATGCTGGAATTGACTGAGCGTCAGCGAGCGCTGAAATTACCCCGGATACTGCATGAGATAGTCAGCAATGAAAGCCGCGAGATAACCCTTCTGGACAACATTGAAATCATCTTTGACGTTGATTTGAAGCAGGACCCGCTTCGCCTGCTCCAGGGACTTTCCCGCAACAAAACCGTAGTGGCCGCATGGAACGGCGCCATCGGTAAAAATTCTTTGACCTATGCCGCTCCGGACCACCCGGAGTACAGGCGCTATCCAATACGCGATTTTCTGGTGGCAAGCCCCGAGGTGACGACATGAAAACTGCAGATTCCATTGCAGGGGAGCAGATGCGATGAAATACGGTGACTTGATCCGGTTTGAACCCATCGAGTCCGTTGTCCAACTGCGGGACGCGGACGAAGCGGCTGGGGCCCGGCAGCTTGTCGAGACCTATGTCATCTCAGAAGAGATGGCGGAAAAGCTGGTGAGTCTGGTAATTCCCCAGCTTCAGTTCGAGCAGCCCACCGACAACAAGGGGCTTCTGGTGGTCGGCAACTACGGAACCGGCAAGTCCCACCTGATGTCGGTGATCTCCGGGCTTGCGGAAATACCCAACCTCCCGGCCGGTTTGAACAATTCAGATGTAGCCAATGCGGCCGGGAAAATCAGCGGCCGGTTCAAGGTTGTCCGCACCGAAATCGGCGCCACCACAATGTCGCTGCGGGACATCCTCATTGCCGAGCTGGAAGAGCATCTTGCGGCCATGGGCGTGAACTACAGCTTCCCCTCCGCGGACCAGGTCTCCAATAACAAGCGCTCTTTTGAAGAGATGATGACCGCGTTTCATCAGGCGTTTCCGGACCACGGACTGCTCCTGGTGGTGGACGAGCTGCTCGATTATCTGCGCACCCGCAAGGATCAGGAGCTGATCCTGGACCTGAACTTCCTTCGTGAAATCGGGGAGGTCTGCAAGGATCTGCGCTTTCGCTTCATGGCCGGGGTCCAGGAAGCCATCTTCGACAGCCCGCGCTTTTCCTTTGTGGCCGACAGCATCCGCCGGGTTAAGGATCGCTTCGAACAGGTCCTCATCGCCCGCAAGGATGTCAAGTTCGTTGTGGCCGAACGGTTGCTCAAGAAAACCGGGGAGCAGCAGACCAAGGTGCGCGATTATCTGACGCCTTTCGGCAAATTCTACGGCCACATGAATGAGCGCATGGACGAATTCGTCCGTCTCTTCCCTGTGCATCCCGACTATATCGACACGTTTGAGCGGGTGACCGCTGTGGAGAAGCGCGAAGTGCTCAAGACGCTCTCGCTGGCCATGAAAAAGATTCTCGATCAGGAGATGCCGGAGGACCGCCCCGGACTCATTGCCTATGACACTTACTGGAACAATCTCCGGGAGAATCCCTCATTCCGTGCAGTACCGGATATCAAGGCCGTGATCGATTGCAGCCAGGTGCTCGAGTCCCGTATCCGGCAGGCTTTCACGCGCCCGGCGTATCAGCCGATGGCGTTGCGGCTTATTCACGCTCTGTCGGTTCATCGGCTGACCACTGGTGACATCTATGCTGCCCTTGGCGCAACGGCTGAAGAGCTTCGGGACGGGCTATGTTTATATCAACCTGAGATTGAAGAACTTGGCGGCGATCCTGCGGATGATCTGTTATCCCAGGTGGAAACCGTTCTGCGGGAAATCCTTAAAACGGTCAGCGGGCAGTTCCTTTCATCAAATCCGGACAACCGCCAGTTCTATCTGGACCTTAAAAAAACCGATGACATCGATGCTTTGATCGAAAAGCGGGCCGAGAGCCTCGATTCCTCTCACATAGACCGGTATTATTACGAAGCCCTGAAACGGGTCATGGAGTGTACGGACCAGACCTATGTGACCGGTTACAAAATCTGGCGGCACGAGCTGG
>JAABSZ010000319.1:0-2936 GCA_011390135.1 Desulfobacteraceae bacterium
CGGAAAGCTCTATTACGAGCTGCTGAAACGGCGGGAGGAACTCAGCGAGGAGATCGCGATCATCCGGCTGGAGCAGTACTATCCCTTTCCCCGGAAGCCGATGGAGATGATCCTGGAAAAGTACGGCGAGGTGAGCCAGTGGTGCTGGGTGCAGGAGGAGCCGGCCAATATGGGGGCATGGACTTTCATTGCCCAGCGGCTGGAGATTCTGGCGGACCGGCCCATCCGCTACATCGGCCGGAAATCGTCATCGAGCCCGGCCACCGGCTTTCCCAAGATATATCGGGCCGAGCAGGCCGCCATCGTGGAGGAGGCTGTGGGCCCGCCGCCCGATCAGGTCCACGCGGCCGCGAAATACCAAGGAGGCTGATGAAAGATGGAATGGTCTCAGGCAATGGAAGATCCTGCGCTTAAAAATCTTCCGTACAAGATCGAACTGAACCGGTGGGGGAAAGTAGTTTTGAGCCCGGCATCAAACAGACACGGATGGATCCAATCGGAATTGAGCGGCTTTCTGCGGGAGCACCGGAAGGATGGCATGGTAATCACAGAGTGTTCCGTGGCAACTTCAAAAGGGGTCAAGGTTGCGGATGTGGCATGGGGCTCCGGAGAATTTTTCCGCAGAAATGAGTTCGAGACCCCCTATCAGGAGGCCCCGGATCTCTGCATCGAAATCGTCTCTCCCTCCAATGTACCTCAGGAGATGGAAGAAAAGGTGGAACTCTATCTGGCAAAAGGGGCAGAAGAGGTCTGGATCTGCGAGGAAAGCGGCAGGATCACTTTCCATGGACACCGGGGAATCGAGCCGGTTTCCCGGCTTTTTCCCCATGCACCGAATCGCCTGGAAATCGGATGAAGTGATTTTGGTATGGCGCACATATTCCATTGAACTCTTTTGGAAAGGATAAAAAGATGAACTTCAAAGCATGGATAGTATCTCTTTTTCTTTGCGCTTTTTTGGGATTTGCCACCAGTACTTATGCCGTTGAAATCCTGGCACCTGCCATCCAGGATATGGTTACTGAATCGGGCGACGGCAAATATCAGCAGGTGATGAAAGAATCGGCAAAGCGGGCCGGCGTGACATATCAGGAGATCTTTTATCCGATCAAACGGGCCCTTGCGGTATTCGAACATGAAGAAAAGGATTGCATCTACTCCTATATGGATCAGGCAAAAGAGATCGCCGGGCCCGAGAAGATCATCACCAGCTATCCCATTACCGTCTTCAAACTCTATATGTTCACCAGAAAAGGAACCGAACCGCCCACTTCGCCGGAACAGCTCGTGGGAAAGCAGGTCGGCGGTGTTATGGGCCATGAGGGGTTTTACGACAGACTCAAGGATCTGAAGATCGATTATTCAATGGCAAATGACGACAATCAGAACCTGAAGATGCTGGAGATGGAGCGGGTCGATGTGCTGCTCGGATTTCTGCCGGATCTCGCGGAAGCTTCGGCTGACATGGCCTATGCACCGGATGCATACCTCTATACCGGCTATGACGCCATCAACTGCAGAAAGAATCCCGAGACCGAAATCTTTATCGAAAAGATCAGCCGCGCAATCAAAGAGATGAAGGCGGACGGAACCCTCAAATCCATCATGGGCAGTTATTATGTGGAATTCGAATATCCGTGAAAGATAAGGAGCTGAAATGGAAATTGAAATCAAAGTGCCTGCCGTAGGAGAATCGGTTCAGGAGGCGGTGCTGGCGCAGTGGTACAAGGCCGACGGCGATTCGGTTCAAAATGACGAGCCGCTCTTTGTCATCGAGACCGACAAGGTGACGCTGGAGGTGAATGCCGAGGCCGAGGGGATTTTGAGAATTCAGGTTCCCGAGGGGGAGACGGTCGCGGTGGGCGCAGTGGTGGGGCTCATCGAGACCCAAGCGGCTGAAGGGGCAAAACCGCAGGCCCAAACCGAGAAAAAGGCGCAAGCTCCGGAAACTCCGGAAAAAGCCGAAGAAGCGCCGGAAAAAGGGCCTGAGCCTGAAAAAGAGCCGCCCCCGGAGAAACAGGTTCCCGAAGCCCCGCCCAAGGCCGCTCAACCCAAAGGAGAACCCGAAGAAAAGCCTGCCGCAGAGCAGGCAGAACAAGCCCCTTCCGAAGAACAGATCCTGCCGCCATCGGTGCGCCGGCTGGTTGCCGAAAAGGGGATCGATGTCTCGAAGATCCGGGGAACCGGACCAAGGGGCATGGTCACCAAAGGTGATGTGATCGCGCACATCGAAGGGAGCATCGGCCAGACCCCGCCGCCGGAAAAGGAGGCCTCTGCCCCAAAAACCCCGGCTCCAAAAACCTCGGGCCAAAAAACCCCGGCCCCGAAAAAAGAGGAAACAGCGCCGAAACCGGCCCAACCCGAAGGACCTGCGGAAAAGGTGGAGCGCAAGCCCATGTCGCCCATCCGGAAACGGATCGCGTCCCGCCTTCTGGAAGCCCGGCGGAACACGGCCATGCTCACCACCTTCAACGATGTGGACATGACCCGCGCGATGGAGATCCGCAGCGAATACAAAGAAGCCTTCAAGAAGAAGCATGATGTCTCTTTAGGCTTCATGTCCTTTTTCATCAAGGGGTGTGTCGCGGCCCTGCAGGATTTTCCCGCGATCAACGCGTATATCGAGGGCGACGAGATCGTCTATCACCACTACTACCACATCGGCGTCGCGGTCGGCTCGGACAAGGGGCTCGTGGTTCCGGTGATCCGCCATGCAGACAAGCTCAGCTTTGCCGGGGTGGAAAAAACGATCATCGAGTATGTGAACAAGATCAGGAACAACAAGTTGACACTTTCCGACATGGAGGGGGGGACATTTACCATCACCAACGGCGGCGTCTTCGGCTCCCTCCTGAGTACCCCGATACTGAACACCCCCCAGAGCGGCATACTGGGAATGCACCGGATCGAAAAGCGGCCGGTTGTGGTTGATGATC
>JAABSZ010000320.1:0-2853 GCA_011390135.1 Desulfobacteraceae bacterium
GGATTCTGGGCCGTTCCACAACCCAGAAGGTGTAACCGGAAAGTATAGAACCGGAAAGTATATAAAATGATGCGGATATTCAGTCTCGAAGAAATCAGGAAATCCTTTTTCACCTGCCTCTGGTTCGGGTTTTTGACCTTTCCCATCATGGTTGTCCGGGTCAACACCATCGAGGATGTGGTGGAGTGGCGCTGGAACAACCTGATCATCGTGGTGTTCGGCAGCTTTTTCCTCTCCTTTTTATGGCGCTACATGATCGAGCGGAAGGAGGCGGGCCGGAAAAAGGCCGAATCGGGCCAGGCCGAAAAAAAGCCCCTTGTCCGGCGGATTATGGATAATCCCAGGATATACCGTCCTCTTCTGGCAGCCGTTGCGATCTTCGTCCTCAGCTTCCCCTTTCTCTTCTCCAGCTACCAGACCAACATTATGACGACTGCGCTCATCTATGTCATGCTGGGGCTGGGGTTGAACATCGTCATCGGGCTGGCCGGCCTTCTCGATCTCGGATATGTGGCCTTCTACGCGGCCGGAGCCTACACCTATGCCCTGCTCAACTACCATTTCGGGCTCGGCTTCTGGACTGTGCTGCCCCTTGGGGCAATAGTCGGAGCCATCATGGGCATCCTGCTCGGCTTTCCGGTGCTGCGGCTCCGGGGGGACTATCTGGCCATTGTCACACTGGGATTCGGAGAGATCATCCGGCTGGTGATGGAGAACTGGAACGAGTTCTCCTTCGGCCCCAGCGGGATCGCCAACATCCCCCGCCCCGGATTCTTCGGCATGGATCTCTCCCTGACGGCCGCGACCAACTATATCTATTACATCATGATCGGGATGGTGCTTATAACGATCTTCTTTGTCAACCGGCTCCAGAATTCCCGGATCGGCCGGGCATGGATCGCGCTGAGGGAGGATGAGATCGCGTGTCAGGCAATGGGGATCGACAAGACCAAGACCAAGCTGACGGCCTTTTCACTGGGCGCGACCTGGGCAGGGATGGCCGGGGTCATTTTCGCGGCCAAGACCACCTTCATCAATCCCGCGAGCTTCACCTTTTTAGAGTCGGCCATCATCCTCTGCATCGTGGTTCTCGGCGGGATGGGCTCCATTGTAGGGGTGATCATGGGCGCGCTGGTGCTGATCCTTCTGCCGGAGTATCTTAGGGCATTCTCCGACTACCGGATGGTCCTCTTCGGCGCGACCCTGGTGCTCATGATGGTCTTCCGTCCACAAGGGCTGGTGAGCGACGTTCGGCGGGTCTATCAGTTCAAAGGCGCAACGGAAAAGGGCGAATAGAAGAGTTCAATGGAACCGATACTGGAAGTGAATAAGCTGAGCATGGATTTCGGGGGCCTTCGTGCGCTGGATGCAGTGGATCTCGATGTAAAAAACGGAGAGATCGCGGCCCTCATCGGCCCCAACGGCGCGGGCAAGACCACCTTCTTCAACTGCATCACCGGGATCTACAATCCCAGCGGAGGGGATATCTACATCGCTCCTCCCGGAAAAAAGAACGGAAACAAGCGGGAGCGGATCAACGGGATCAAGCCGAACCATGTCACGGAAAAGGGGATGGCCAGAACCTTTCAGAATATCCGTCTTTTCGGAAGCATGACGGTGCTGGAAAACGTCATGATCGGCCGCCACTGCCGCACCCGTACCGGGGTGGCCGGGGCCATGCTCCGGTTGAAGTCAACGGTTCAGGAGGAGCAGGATCTGGTCGATTTCAGCTATGGGATTCTGGAGCGGATGGGCCTTGCCCGTTTCGTCAACGATCTGGCAAAGAATCTTCCCTATGGTGCGCAGCGGCGTCTGGAGATCGCCAGAGCCCTGGCCACAGAGCCTTTTCTGATACTGCTGGATGAGCCGGCTGCGGGCATGAATCCCCAGGAGACCCGGGATCTGGTGGATCTGATCGTCCGGATTCGGGATGATGAGAGGGTTTCGGTGCTCCTGATCGAACATGACATGAAGCTCGTGATGACGCTGTCGGACCGGATCTTTGTCATGGATTACGGCAAGAAGATCGCTCAGGGGAAGCCTTCGGAGATCAAAAACGATCCGGTGGTGATCAAAGCCTATCTCGGAGAGGATGTCGATGCTTGAATTGAAGGATATCAGAAGCTATTACGGCAATATTCAGGCCATCAAAGGGGTGAGCCTTACGATCAGCGAGGGGGAGATCATCACCCTTATCGGCGGAAACGGCGCGGGCAAGACCACCACGCTGATGTCCATCTCCGGGATTGTTCCGCCCCGAAGCGGGGAGATTCTCTTTATGGGTGAGCCGATCCATGAGAAGAGCCCTGATGAGATCGTTTCGATGGGGATCTGCCAGGTTCCCGAGGGGCGCCGGATCTTTCCCTTTCTCACGGTGATGGAGAACCTGGATATGGGCGCGTTTCTGCGGAAGGACAAGGATGGGATCAAAAAAGACCTGGAATACATCTACGATCTCTTTCCGATCCTTGCGGAGCGGCGTCATCAGGCCGGGGGGACCCTTTCGGGCGGGGAGCAGCAGATGCTGGCCATATCGAGAGCATTGATGGCAAGGCCCCGGCTGCTGCTGATGGACGAGCCCTCCCTGGGGCTGGCCCCGCTGGTGGTGAGACGGATCTTCGAGACCATCGAGCAGATCAACCGGGAGAACAATACCACGATCTTTCTGGTGGAGCAGAATGCGAACCTTGCGCTGAAGGTGGCCAATCGGGGGTATGTGATGGAGAATGGGCTGATTACGATGGGCGATGATGCGGGGAAGCTGCTGGCCAATGAGGAGGTCAAGAGGGCGTATCTGGGGCTGTAGCCGTTTTAGGATCTCCGCAATACTCTATTATCATTTTGATTTCCCCT
>JAABSZ010000321.1:0-2850 GCA_011390135.1 Desulfobacteraceae bacterium
CTTGATGACAGAGCGGGAGACCATGTTGGCCTTGCTGTCATCGCCGGCCAGGATCAGCCGGTTTTCCGATCTTGCATTCTGATTCTTTTCGGTCATCACCCGTTCGGTGATGAAAATGGAACTTCCGGGCCCCATTTCAGCCTCGTTGACCCGGTTGGCCTCGTCCACACCCCCGAGCTGGCTCAGCTCCATCTCGGCATACGCGCCGCTCTCCAGATAGACCTTGGTGGTCGGATTGAGGATTCGTTTACCCGTCCCCTTGCCCGTGGCCACATGCTTCTCCACATACCGCATCCGCGCATTCTTCCCGATCCTGAACTCATGGATGCCCGAATGCCCCTCTGACTCGGAGCTGCCGCAGTGGATGCCGCACCCCGCGATGATGGTGACATCGGCCCCCTCCCCCACCAGAAAGGTGTTGTAAACCACATCATGGAGCCCGGCCTTGCTCAGAATCACCGGGATATGGACCGACTCGTCCACGGTTCCGGGCTTGATGGTGATGACGATCCCATCCCCCTTCTCGTTGGTCTCGATGTTGATGTTGGCCGAAACCTCCCGGCCCATCAGCTCACCGTTCTTGCGGATATTGTAGGCTCCCTTGGGAATCCCCTCCAGATCCGCGACCTCCTTCAACAGTTCCTTATCGATAGCATTTAGCATCAGATTCTCCCTCGCATCTATCTCCGTAACCGCAAACGCTCAGATCCGACAGGATCGGCAGCGCCCCCTCAAAATCCCCGCTGTAGGCGATCTTTCCCCCGCGAATCAGCAGGATCACATCGGCCACCTCCAGAAATGCCCGGTTATGGCTCACCACCAGGGTGGTGGTATCATACTCCTGCTGCTCCCGCTTCAAAAGATCGACCATCGGG
Source organism: Desulfobacteraceae bacterium (assembly GCA_011390135.1). Taxonomy (GTDB): domain Bacteria; phylum Desulfobacterota; class Desulfobacteria; order Desulfobacterales; family JAABSP01; genus JAABSP01. Next base: position 876 of record JAABSZ010000321.1, read on the forward strand.
CCGATGGTCCAGAGATCGATCCCTGTATCAGGCTCATCATAGATGGCAATCCTGGGATTTCTCGCGATGGTGGTGGCCAGCTCGATCTTCTTGATCTCACCGCCGGAGAGCTTTGCATCGACAGGTTTATCCAGAAAATCCATAGAGCAGACCCCGACCCTCGCGATGATCCCGGTCAGCTTCTCCTCATCATCTGTGCCGGCCGCGATCGAGAGAAGATCCCGAAAGGTGATCCCCTTGAACCGGGCCGCGTTCTGAAAGCTGTAGGAGATGCCTTTCCGGGCCCGCTCCGTGATCGAAAGGCCGGTGATATCCTCGCCTTCGAAAGTGATCTTTCCGGACGTGGCCGGATTGATCCCCATGATCAGTTTGGCCAGGCTGGTCTTGCCCCCGCCGTTGGGCCCCGTGATCCCGTAGAATTTTCCCTTCTCAAAGGTATAGCTGACACCATCGACGATGGTCAGAACCCGCGACCCCTCATCGGCCGGGTCCTCGGGTGCAGCAAAACCAACTTCCTCTAATTCCAGCATAATTCTCCCCTCATTGACAAATTGACGTGACATAACTCCTGTTCCGATATATATATTATATCCGTCCCATTGCGGGGTTTGTCAACCATCAAACCGTAAAGGATTCCTGCTGTAGTGACTTTTTCCACTTGACCACCACCTGAAATCATGTCAATGGAAGGGATATGAAACGGATGCGCCTGAGACTCCATCTTCTCCTGCCCCTTTTTCTGCTGAGCATCGGATGCGCGGGGCTCACCGGAAGAACGCTACCGGAGCGGCCCGCTTCGGCCCCTCTCCATTTTTTCCAGGATCTGGACAGCGCTGTTGAAGACGCAGGGGTCCGGGACAGCGCATTTTTCCATGTCCCGAACTATCCATATCTCCGCACCGATCGCTTTTTGGCCCAGGCCCAGGAGAAGATCGCGGACCTCTCTCAGAAAAAGACCTGGCTGCGCCGGATGCAGGCGCTGGATCTATCGGCCCGGGCCAAGGAGATCCGAAATCTTCCCCTGGCTGCCCAACAGCGGCTGACCCAAAAATACGGGCCCGATCTCATCGGCACGGCCGCCCGGTATTCCGAGAAGATGCTGGCCGAGGATATGATCAAGGGGCTGCAGGATATCCGCCTTTATGAAGCCGTTGCTGCCCCCTCGGAATATTCGACCGCGATGCGGGCTGCCGGACTCTATCCCCTGGCCTCGGTTCCTGTGATCTACCGGACCCATCGGGCGTATCAAAAATTACAAAGATGGCATGATACCCCGATCGATGCGCTTCCGGCAAGAGGAGAGATCATCGCTTTTCGTCCCCAGCCGGCAAGGCCGGACTCCTCTGAGTTCTCCGCAGAGGAGAAGATCCGCTCCATGATGGCCTTCAATCGTGATCCATTGGGGATGTGGGAATTTCCGGAAGGGGAGCGGTACTGGATGGCAGCGGTATTTGCCCCGGTTCTTTTCCAGGATATCAGTGGAATGGAAGACTGGCCCGGAGAGATCATCTGGAACGAAGGCACGGTGACGGTCAATCCGGAAGCGCCCACGCTCTATTACTATTTCACCCATTCCAGGATGCAGGAGGAGACCGTTCTCCAGATCAACTTCAGCATCTGGTACCGGGCCAGAACCGCGCCTGCGCCCTGGATCGAGCGGGGCCATCTGGACGGGATGACGGTTCGAATCAGCCTCACCCCGGACGGACGGCCCTTTATGGTCGATGTGATGAACAACAGCGGATACTACCACTTCTTTGCCCCCAATGACACCTTTGTGGAAGATGTCATCTCCCACCCCCTTGAAATCGACAGCCTCGTTCCGACAAAAATGCCGGCCTTCTATCCGAACGGTCGGCTCGGCCTCCGGATCAGTTCGGGATGGCATCAGGTCCAGGGCCTGTTTGCAGCGGATCTTCCCCGGCGCAGCATCTCCTATCGTTTAGTGCCCTATGATATCTTGGAGTCCCTGCCC
>JAABSZ010000322.1:0-2818 GCA_011390135.1 Desulfobacteraceae bacterium
GGCGGGTGGTGGTCGCGGGCATGGGCAGCGCATGGCATGCCGGCCTCTGTGCAAAGCCGCTGCTGCAGCAGTTGCTGCCGGAGATCCTCATCGACGTGATCCGGCCCGTGGAGATCGATGACATCTCCCGATTCATCGTGACGGAAAAGGATCTGGTGGTTCTGCTGAGCTGGTCATCCACAACGGCCGACATGGTGGAATTTGCAAAAGAGCTGAAGAAACAGGGCGCTGTTATGATCGCGGTCACTGAAAAGGTCTTTGCCGACATGGCGCTCATCGCGTCCAGAAGCGGCGGCGTGATTCCGGTTTACAGCGGCGAAGAGGTGACGGTATCGGCCCTCAAGAGTACCGCGTGCCTGCTCCTATGCACCCATCTCCTCGGGGTCTGGCTGGCAGATGTAACAGGAAGCCCCGGAGCCCCGGACCGGATACGGGAACTGCGGGAACTGCCGCCGCTGCTCGGGGAGTCCCTGGAGGATCAGAGACGGGCCTTCTTTATCCGGAATCTGGCCGACGAGAGCCGGGAAAGCCACGCCTGCATCATCTTCGACGACCTCCATGCCGGGGAGACCGGAAGAGAGATCGCGCTCAAGATGGAGGAGCGGGCATGGAGTGCGATCGGAAAGGTTCTCGACTATTCCGATCTCTACCGGATCGAGCCTGCGCCGGATCTCGGAAAGACCCTGGTCATCGTCAATGCGACAAGTGAAACCCGGATTTCCGAGGCGATCCGGCTGATGAAGCGGCTCTATCTCTCAGAGATTCCCTTTGCCGCAGTCAGCTTGGACCATCCCCGGATCAACGAGATCGCCTTTTTCAGCAATAACCGGGTTTTGACCCTTCCCAATGGACAAGACGCGCTCCAGCCCTACATAGATCTCCTCTTCTACTATGATCTGGCGTTCCATTACGGCCTTGCCCACGGCCGAAATGCGGATGATTTTCCCAGGAATCGGGCCAAATCGGTCACCACCTCCAGAAGCCGGACCCGGAAGCCGCCCCCGCCGGAAAAGGCCTGGTATGCGCTCAGAGGAACAGCGGGACAAAAGCTTCCCAAGCCCGCTTTGACTGATCTCCCCTCCCGCTGGGAGAAAGAGGCAGCCGGCGAAATCGAGAAAAAGACCTGCGAACAGATGCGCCGCCTCTCCCGGCTGCTGGCCGGAAACGATCTGCTGCTCACGAGGATTCCCTTTCGGATTCAGGAAGGCCGGGAGAAAGAGGAGAAGGCGGGCCATAAACTGCCGGGGAAAAAAATTGCGGAGCAGCTCTCTTCCGAGGGGGAGATTCTGCTGCTGCCCTGGGATCGGACCGCGGAAATCGCAGCCCGGTATGCGGAAAATATCTGGCGACGATATCTCGACTGCAACATCCGGGTTCTCTCCTCCGAGGCCGATTACCGCGGCATCACGTCCGAGAACCTGCTGATCGCGCTCCGCTCAGACAGCTCCGACAGTAACAAAGACGACGATGCAGAAGCGATCCCGGTTATCTCCGGTATCGGCATCGGCCCTTCCCGCTTTTCCCAGTGGGCAAAGCCGTTTCGCAGCTCCTTCGGCTACATCGAGACCCGGGAGGGGCTCGAATCGGTTCAGGTTCCCCTCCTCTACGGAACTCTCTGCGCCCTTTTCATCGAAGCCCTCTGGATCTCCGCGCCCGACAATGCCAGGATCGCCAGGGATCATCTGGCTGGGGCCTATGCACTGATCGAAAAGATCACCGAGAGCGGTCCGCTGAAGGCTGAGATCGATGGGGCCATGCTGGAGAACAGCCGTTATGAGACCGCATTCTATCTGGGCGGAATCCGGGGCGCGGGAAGTGAGTGGGAGGAACGGATGGACCGCGCCGGCGGAATGACAGTCGCGGCCCATCCCTTTGGCCAGAGCGCGCATGGCCCCCTTGTCACGGTGGACGACCGGGTGGAAGGGCGGTTTGTGCAGCTTCGGGCCCGCGCGGAGATGGTCTCGGCATACGGCGAGGCCGCGGTGTCGGAATGGGAGCGGCACTTCCTCTCGGGAAAAGGGGTCGATGATTTTCTGGGCCGTGCGGGATTCGAATCCGGGCAGACCGACCGCCAGATCCCGCTCTTTGCCTCCGGGGGCTGGTATATCCCGGTCATTGAAAAGGATTACGATACCGGGGCCGACAACCTCATCATCATCGACGGCACGGACCCGCGCCATTTCGATGCGACCCTTGACGAGCTTTCCACCTACGGCTGCCGCCATGCGCGCATGATCCTTCTGACCCAGTCGGCCATGATACGTGAGGAGCGGGCATTTGCCAAGCATCCTGTCAGCCGGATGATCCGCCTGCCCGAATTGAACCGCGGGCCCATTCCGGATCTTCTGCTTCCCTTTGCCCTCTCCCTCTGTTCAACGGCAATGGCTGCGGCCGCATGCCGGGTTCGGGGAAAGGAATTTCTGCCGGTCTCCCGGGAGCGGATCTACGAGAGGGCCTTCGGCCCGATCGGTTCGGAACTGCTCTGCCAGGGGATCGACCTGCTGGATCTCGGCGGCTATCTTATCGAATCACTGAAGCGGCTGGGACCTGTGGTGAAATCGGCCGCTATGGAAAAGCGGTATTCAGTGCGGCAAATCGGGGGCGAGAAGACATCCCGATACCTTCTCACAAGAATTTTGGAGGAGAAGATCGAAGATTCCGATGAAGTGGCATGGGAGGAGCCCTACGGCAACACCTGGAAGGTGCTCAACCACCAGGTGCTGGGGGTATGGGAGGTCGGCGAGGATACATCGCTGCTGATGATCCCCCTGGCCGGCGAGCCCCGGGAGGGGCTGATCAGCCTCAAAGCCCGATTTAT
>JAABSZ010000032.1:0-26040 GCA_011390135.1 Desulfobacteraceae bacterium
GCAGGCTCTTTGAAGAGATGGAAGAGGGGGTTGCTGCCGAAGATGAAGGGACCATTATTGCGCCGATGGATGCTGCCGAAGATGAAGGGACCATGATCGCGCCTATGGATGCAGATGATGAAGAGCCCTACGAGGAGACCATCGGTGTAGGCAGGCTCTTTGAAGAGATGGAAGAGGGGGTTGCTGCCGAAGATGAAGGGACCATGATCGCGCCGATGGATGCCGATGATGATGACGAGGAGATCCTCGATCTGGAGGATGCGGATGATGATGACGAGGAGATCCTCGATCTGGATGATCAGACCATCATCTCATCCGAAGAGATCTATGCGGCGGAAGAGGATGATGAGGAGGTTTTCGATCTCGATGCCAAGGATATCTTTGAATCCGGAGAGGTGGAGGAGACTCTCGGTGGCCAAAGTGAAGCGGATGAAAAGATAGAAGAAGCCGGGGAGGAAGAGGAGGCGGTTTTCGATTTCGACGCGAAGCAGGATATCGCATCGGCCGCGATGGAAAAGGAGAGCGATTCCTCGCCCGAAGAGGCCCATTTTGAAGAAGAGCCTTTTGGGGAGATGGAGGAGATCGACGATCTTGAAATCGAAGAGTCCTCTTTTGAGTCTGATTTTGAATCCGATCTTGAATCCGGTCCGTTCGATACCGCATCGGAAATCGATTTAGAAGAAGAAGGAGATGAGAAGGATACACCCCTTTCCCCGGAGGAGGATGAGGCGGTTTTTGATCTGGAATCGAAACAGGCCCTGATCTCCGAAGAGGCCGAGGAGACGGTCCATGCTGAAGATCTGGACGAGCCCCTGGATCTGGATGAGGCCGCGGCCCTCTCCGAGGATGAGCCGATGGATATCGCCTCGATGGCAGAAGAAGAGGAGCAGGAGGAGATCGAAGGGATTGGCGGGGAGGAAGGGGATTCGGAAGAGTCGGATTTCGATCTCGATTCCCTGGATTTTGAGGATGAGGTTCAAGAGGATGATGAGCCTCTGGATCTGGATGAAGCCCTGGCCCAAGCCGAAGACGAGCGGTCCGATGTATTGACACCGGATGGGACTGAAGCCGATGAAGCTGATGAATATCTTATGGATCTTGCGGACGAAGAGGTTCAGGAAGATATCATCGATGCCGATGAAGAGGATTGGAATGCCGAAGCGGTCGAGGATGCTGCGGATGTCGATGAAGAAGAAGTGGATACGGCCGGCATCGAGTCTTTTTTTATGGATGACGCGGATGCGGATGTAGCCGATATCGATGATGTAGCCGATATCGATGATGTAATGGACGCGGAGAACGAATCCGGGGAGATGGAAACGGATTTTGACGCGGATGTGGAAGCGGCGGACGCGGATGCCCCTGAAGCAGATTTCGAAGCAGATTTCGAAGCGGATGTCGAAGCAGATGTCGAAGCGGTGGATGCCGATGACGTTGAGGCGGATGCGGAGCCGATGGATATCGAAACCCTTGCCGCACAGTCCGAGATCGGTGAGGAAGATATCTTCGATATGGAAGAGGAAGCAGAAGCCTTCTCCGATGAAGATCAGACCCCCGATGCCCTGGCCGGAGAGATCGATGCGGAGGAACCGGATCTGCCCAAGGAGATCTCAGAGGCCGAGACCCTTGTGGACGATGAAGATCTGGAGCCCCTGGATGAGGAAAAAGAACGTGATCTGCTGAACCTTCTGGAGATGGAGGATGAGGAGGAGGCGTCTGAACCGGATGCCGATGCTGTCGAGCCGATGGATGAAATCGAGGCGGCAGAAAAAATCTCTCCGGAAGAGGAGATGACCTTGGCCGAACCGGCTGGTATGGCTTCGACTGGTATGGCTCCGGGCTCTGCGCCGTCGGTATCTCAAGCAGGGGCCGCAGAAGAGCCCTCTGCCGATGTTGACGAGCCTCTCACCCCCGAGTCCGTGGACAGGCTTGCAGCCATATCCGCGACTCCGGAAGACTTTGAAGCTGCGCTTGAAAGGGTGATCCGAAAGGTCTTTGCCGAAAGAATTGAATCGGTTCTCTTCGAGGCGGTCCAAAAGGCGGTCTCCAAAGAGATCGAAAAGCTCAAAGATGTGCTGATGTCGGATGAGCCACGGGATTGACCGGTGGTTTCCGGTCTGAAGAAGATGACGGCTTTCGATCGCAGATAATGACTTTTTCACTGTTATGGGGATTAGCACCTAATCCCCTTTTCTATTGGAACAATAACCGATTGCAGGATGTATGGCTCGATCCGGCATCTTCCGGATCGATCGATTTTTTCAAGGAGTATAGACTTTATGAGCACAGAGCTGCTGGACAAGAGCTATGAGCCGCATGATGTGGAACGGCGCTGGTACGACTACTGGATTTCGGAGAAGCTCTTCTCCGCGAACGAAGAAGAAAAGAGCCGCGGCTTTTCCATTGTAATACCGCCCCCGAATGTGACGGGAGCCCTCCACATGGGCCATGCCCTCAACAATGTGCTGCAGGACATCCTATGCCGGTACCGGCGCCTGAAAGGCGACAACGTCCTCTGGATGCCCGGCACGGATCATGCCGGCATCGCGACACAGAACGTGGTGGAGAAGAAGCTGGCGGCCCAGGGAAAGGACCGGCATCAGCTCGGCCGGGAGCAGTTCATCGAGACGGTCTGGGAATGGCGGGAGGAGTACGGCGGCCGGATCATCAACCAGCTCAAGCGGCTGGGGGCCTCCTGCGACTGGGATCGTGAGCGCTTTACCATGGACGAAGGGCTGTCGAAAGCGGTCCGGAAGGTCTTTGTCCAGCTCTACCACGAGGGGCTGATCTACCAGGGGAACTATATCATCAACTGGTGTCCGAGATGTCAGACCGCACTGGCCGATCTGGAGGTGGAGCACGAGGATCATGACGGGGGGCTCTATCATATAAAATATCCCTTTGCGGACGGTTCAGGCGGCATCGTGGTGGCCACCACCCGGCCCGAGACCATGCTGGGGGATACGGCCGTCGCGATCCATCCCGATGACGAGCGGTATGCGGATCTTTCAACCGACAAGGTGATCCTGCCCCTGATGGAGCGGGAGATCCCCATCATCCGGGATACCTATGTGGATATGTCCTTTGGAACCGGCGGCTTGAAAGTGACCCCCGCGCATGATCCCAATGACTTTGAGATCGGGCTGCGCCACGGTCTGGAGGCCCCCAAGGTGATCGGGGACGACGGAAAGATGACGGCCGAGGCGGGACGGTTCGAAGGGATGGACCGGCTCGAATGCCGCAAGGTCGTGTTGGCCGAGCTGGAGGAGAAGGGGCTGCTGGAGAAGTCCGAGACCTACCGCCACGCGGTGGGCCACTGCTACCGGTGCGAGACGATTGTGGAGCCGAATCTCTCCAGACAGTGGTTTGTCAAGGCAAAGCCATTGGCAAAGAAGGCCGCGGACGCGGTCCGCAACGGCCAGACCCGGATCGTTCCGGAGATGTGGAAGAGCACCTATTTCGACTGGCTCGATAATATCCGGGACTGGTGCATCTCCCGCCAGATCTGGTGGGGCCATCAGATTCCGGCCTGGACTTGCGATGGCTGCGGCCAGATGATGGTCCAGACCGAAACGCCCGAGTTCTGCACCAAATGCGGCCTTTCAGATCTGACCCAGGAGACCGATGTCCTCGATACCTGGTTCAGCTCCGCGCTCTGGCCCTTTTCGACCATGGGCTGGCCCGAGGATTCCCGGCTTTTGCAGAAGTTCTATCCGACTTCGGTACTGGTGACGGCCTTTGATATCCTCTTCTTCTGGGTGGCCCGGATGATGATGATGGGCATCCATTTCAAAAATGATGTTCCCTTCAAGGATGTCTATGTCCACGCGCTGGTGCGGGACGAAGAGGGGAAGAAGATGAGCAAGTCCAAGGGGAATGTGATCGACCCCCTGGATATCATCGAAAAGTACGGCACGGACGCGTTTCGGTTCACTTTGGCGGCCTTTGCTGCCCAGGGCCGGGATGTGAAGATGTCGGAGAAGCGGGTGGAGGGGTACCGGAATTTCGTCAACAAATTATGGAACGCGGCCCGGTTCGCCTTCATGCACCTGACAGAGGAGACCCGGGGCTTTTTTCTGCCGGAGAAGGAGCGCCTCTCCCTGCCGGACAAATGGATTCTCTCCCGGCTGTCCAAGGTGACCCATGAGGTGGGGGAGGCGATTGACAGCTACCGGTTCAATGATGCGGCCGGCGCGATCTATCAGTTTGTCTGGCACGAGTTCTGCGACTGGTATCTGGAGGCCATCAAGCCGGCTCTCTTCGATGAGGGAAGCGATCGGCAGGCCGCGACCAGGGGGGTTCTCTGGCGGACATTGCGGGATATTCTGGTGCTGCTCCATCCTTTCATGCCCTTTATCACCGAGGAGATCTGGCATAAGCTGCCCGGAACCAAAGGCTCGATTCTGCGGGCACGATTTCCCGAAGATGATGAGAACATCGCAAAAATCGAGGCCGATGATGGGGCCGAGGCCGAGATGAACCGGATCATGGCCATCATCACAGTGGTCCGCAATATCCGAGGGGAGATGAACATCGCCCCATCTCTTTCCCTGGACGCGACCTACCAGTCACCGGACCCGGGTACTCGGGAGATCGTGGAGCGGCACAAATCGATGATCGAAAATCTTGCCCGATTAAAAGGCCTTTCGGTGGAAGAGCCGGGAGCCCGGCCCAAGGCATCGGCAACTGCTGTGGTCGATGGGGCATCCCTTTTTGTTCAACTGGAGGGGATCATCGACTTTGAAAAGGAGGCCGAGCGGCTGGAGAAAGAGATCGAAAAGATATCCAAGGAACTCAACGGCGTCTCCAGAAAGCTCAACAACGAGGATTTTCTCGCGAAGGCCCCCGAAGATGTTGTGGAGAAGAACCGAAGCCGATATGATGAGCTTACCGAGAAGCAGCAGAAGTTTCAGACCAACCTGGAGCGGATCAGGGAGATGGGAAGCTGAATCATGGAACGGGCACTGAATGGGCTCATCGATCTGGCCTTTGCAGAGGACATCGGCCCCGGGGATATCACCACCGAAAGCCTGGTGGAGCCCCATCGCCGGGGCCGGGGATTTATCCTGGCCAAAGAGGATCTGATTCTTGCCGGGCTCGATGCGGCCCGGCAGGTATTTCTGCGGTTGGACCCGGAGGTCGGCCTCTCCTCGGAATTCGAGGACGGGGAGCCGGTGCGGAAGGGAACGGTCATTGCCGAGGTAAACGGCAGGCTGTCGGCCCTGCTCCGGGGGGAGCGGATCGCGCTCAACTTTCTCCAGCGCCTTTCCGGGATTGCTACTTTGACCCGGACCTATGTGGATCGGATCCAAGGGGAGAAGGTTCGGCTCGTCGATACCCGCAAGACCGCGCCGGGTTGGCGGGCTCTGGAAAAGTATGCGGTGCGGATGGGCGGAGCTTTCAACCACCGGATGGGGCTATATGACGGGGTTCTCATCAAGGACAACCACATCGCGGTGGCCGGCGGGGTGGGGGCTGCGGTGGAAAGGGTTCGGGACAGGGTCTCCCACCTGGTGAAGATCGAGGTGGAGGCGGCCGACATGGAACAGGTGGAGGCTGCTCTGGATGCCGGCGCGGATGTGATCATGCTCGACAATATGTCGGTGGATGAGATCAGGGCCGCGGTGGAATTCATCGGGGGGCGGGCCCTGGTGGAGATCTCGGGCGGGGTCAATCTGGAGCGGTTGAAGGAACTGGCCGGAACAGGCGCGGATCTCATCTCCTGCGGCGCCCTGACCCACGGTGCAAGGAGCGTCGATATCAGCATGCGGATCAGCGATGATTCCGATTCATGACACCACCCATCCCTCCAAAACTTTTCCGATAGTCAACACAGGGCTGATCGTAATCAATGTCTTCTTCTTTCTGATCCAGCTCACGCGGCAGGACCCGGGCGTCTTCATCTATATCTACGGCCTGGTTCCGGCCCGCTACACCCAGCCCGATATCGCGGCCTACTTTCCCTTCTTCAACCAGGTTTTGTCCTTTGTTTCCTTCATGTTCCTCCACGGCGGCTTCATGCACATCATCGGGAACATGTGGTTTCTCTATATCTTCGGCGACAATGTGGAGGCGCATTTAGGGCACTTTCGGTATCTTGCCTTCTATCTTCTCTGCGGGGTCGTCTCCGGGATCGCGCACATTCTGCTCAATATGGAATCCACCCTTCCGACCATCGGCGCGAGCGGCGCGATCGCCGGGGTGATGGGGGGATATTTCCTCCTTTTTCCAAGGGCCCGGGTGCTGACGCTGATTCCGATCATCATTATTCCCTATTTTATCGAGCTGCCGGCCTATTTCTTCCTCGCGGTCTGGTTTTTGATCCAGTTCTTCAACGCGGCCGGGTCCCATGATGTCAGCGGGGTTGCCTGGTGGGCCCATGTGGGCGGATTCGTTGCGGGGATGATCGGGGTCAAGGGGTTGGATCTGCTGCCCCATTCCGGGATGCAGAAAAAGCTTGCGACCCTGACGGAAAAGAAACATACCCGGCACCTCCAGGCGATCCACACCACCGGAAATCGGGATGATGCCAACCTCTACGGAACCCTTTACATCACCCCCTATGAGTCGCAGATGGGGGCGCAGAAGCTGGTCAATATCCCCTGGGGCTTTCACAACCGTATGTTTAAGGTGAAGATTCCGCCCGAGACCGGTGAGGGGAGACTGCTGCGCCTCTCGGGCATGGGCAGGGTCGTCTCCGGCGGAGCGAGAGGGGATCTGCTGCTTAAGGTAAAGGTCGCCTAAGCCGTTACATCTTGAAGCCTGAAACATCTGTATTATATTTCCCTTGATATCAAATTGTGGTATGCCGGACAATAAGGAAAGGCGCACCTTTTTGATTTAAAAAAAACCATTACGGGAAAGGAACTTGGATGAAAAAACATGTCTTTGCAGTTCTCGCAGGCGCTGCTTTGTTTGCGGCAGGAATGGCCGGGGCAGGGTCGGTCTATGCGGACGATATCACCGACTCCATCGATGAGGGGCTGGAATACTATCAGAAGGGTCAGTACAGCGAGGCTGTGGGAAGCCTCAATTATGCCTCTCAGTTGATCAACCAGAAGAAGGGGGGGCATCTGGCATCCATGCTGCCTGAGCCCCTGGAGGGGTGGACTGCACAGGAGGCCACCTCCGATGCATCCGGGGCGGCTCTTTTTACAGGGGTATCTGCAAGCCGGCAGTATGAAAAAGAGGATGCTTCGGTCTCGGTTCAGATTTTGACAGATGCGCCCATGATCCAGGGGATGATGATGATGTTCACCAACCCGATGCTCGCGGCCTCCGAAGGGGGAAAGCTGGAGAAGATCGGCCGGGAGAAGGCCATTGTCCAGTACAGTGCGGAGGAGAAGAACGGGGATATCAAGATCATGGTGGATCGGCGGTTTCTGGTGATCGTCGAGGGGAGCGAGGTTTCAAAGGCCGATCTCACCGCATATGCGGAGCGAGTCGATTACAAAAAACTGACTGAGCTGCCGTAAACCGGATCTTTTTTTTTATCGTCTGGTTCAATTACCGGTTTAATTACCGGTTCAATTATCGGTTCAATTACGGCCGAATAAGGGGTTGATGTCATGGTAATGAAAAAGATCAAGCAGTTGATTCTTCTTGCAGTGGTCGTGGGTGCGGTCTACATGCTGCTGAGCTACCACTTTGTCTTCTACGGTACGCAGTTTACAATGCTTCCGAAATCGGAGACCACGCTGGAATGGACATTCGTGAATGTCAATCCGACGGAGTTCAGAACTCCCGAGAAGATCCTTCAGGAGGATGCCCTCCGGGAGGATGGGATCGGTTCGGTAATGGTCGATTTCGGCATTATCACCGAGGAGAAGCGCCAGAAGATCGAGGATAAGATCCGGGACGGACAGTTCCAATAGCCGATCTTTCAAAAAATTTAACATAAAAATTGAAAAGAGACCCGTGAGCCGAAAAGCCCTCAGGAGAGTCGGATATGTCGTTGGTGCGATCATCCTTGTCCTGATGGTCGTGGCCGCGGGTCTTTATATTTGGGCCCCGGGTTACGCGGCTTCGGTGCTGGTTCCGCAACTGGCGAGAGAGATCGGTATTGAGGAGGTTTCTCTGGATGTGCGCCGGATCGGGTCTGCGGGGCTGGATCTGGGGCCGGTTGAAATCGGAGAGGCGGATGCGCCGGCGCTTCGTGTGGCTTCGACGCAGGTTGACTATACGCCTTCGGGGTTGTGGGGCCGGAAGATTGAGCGGGTGGTCGTCAATGGGCTTGAGATATATCTGGTGCTGGAAGATGGAAAGGTTGTGCCCCGGGGGATCGATCTTCAGAAGGTGCTGGATCGGCTGAAGGGGGAGGAGAAGGGGTCCGGGAAAGAGGAGGAGAGCAGTGGGAGCGGTGGGAGCGGGAAGGGGTTTGAGGTCGAGCGGGTTGAAGTCCGAAACAGCGTTCTGGTTCTGATTACTGGGGAAGATACGTTTCGGGTTCCATTTGACAGCGGGATTCGGTTTGGGGAGAATGGGCGTAAACTGAAGGCGGATCTTACCGTCTATCCCAGAGGAGAGAAAATTTTTCTTTCCGGGGCCGTGGATCTTGTCGAGAAGGCGGCTGAGGTTTCACTGGATGGCGATATCGCGCTGGGGCAGTTGGGGGATTTGACGCGAAGCATTCCGGAACTGACCCTGCTGGGGAAATTGAGCCTTCAAGGGGAAGGGCGTTTTGGGTGGTCTCCTTTTTCCGTCGAAGGGGCAGGGCTTGATCTTCGGTTGAAGGAGCCGGTGGTTTCTTATGGGGAAATCGCGCTGGTTCCCCAGGAAAAGAAAGGACAAACGACCAAAAGGACGCAAAGGACAAAAGGGACCCATGGACAGGATGGAGAAAAGGAGAGTGGGATGGGTCTTTCGATGGGTCTTTCGATTGTGGTTGAAGATCAAGAGGTTCGGTTTTCTTTTTCTCCGTTTCTGGTGGATGGGCCCCTTCCGGTCGAGGTTCGGGGCTGGGATGGACGGATGGATCTTTCAAAAGAAGAGTTGAATTTAAAGGGTGGTATGACGGCTGCCCTTCAAAAGATCGAAAATATAGAGTTCCCTGAGCCCTTGGAATTTGCCTTTCAATATGGTGCTGGATATGGTGACAAGGGGTGGCGTTTTCAGGTGAATGCCGGGACCACGGAAAAGATGGGGAATCCGGTTCGGATGATTTTCGGGGCTGGAGAGTTGGCGGTAACGAATCCTGCGGCAGAGATCAGCGGAAGAGGCGGAAACGGGGGAGTGGAAATCTCCTTTCGATTGAATGCCGGGGATCTGGATATTACAGCAGGGCCTGCGCGAATTCGTGTGCCGGAAATGGCGGTTTCCGGAAGCTTTCAGGAGAAGGGTCTGGTCCGGTCGGAGCTGAAGTTTTCAAAGGGATCGGTTTCTCTTCCCCAAGCCGGTTTCTCGATGGCCGGCATCCGAGGGGCGCTTCCGTTTCACTGGCCGATGGGAAAGAGCAAAGCCAGTGGAGAGGTCTGGGTGGATGCTATCCGCTGGGAGGAAAAATTTCTCGGGGCAGCCGAGATCGATGTAGAGCAGGGGGCCGAGGGGTTTTCCTTTCGCGGTGCTCATTACAATCGGCTGATCAAGGGGCTGGTGCTGAAGGTTCAGGGGGATTTTCCCCTATTTGCGGCATCGGATGTGCTGGGGGAAATCGACCTGCAGCTTCTTAGGCCTGAGAGATCGGGAAGTATGGATCTCAGAAGCCTCTTTCCGGCAGCTTCGGGAATCATCGTGGACGGGCTGATCAATGGGGAAGGTCATTTTCGGTTCGATGACCGCGGAATGACAGGGGCGTTTGAAGGGGATCTTTCAAAGGGTTCTGTGCAGAAGGAGGGGGCTTTCTCGGTCGAGGGTATCGAAATGGGGTTTTCTCTTCCCGAGCTTCCCTATTTTCGGACAGCCCCTGAGCAGAAGCTCCGATTTCAAAGGGCAGCCTTTGGCGATATCTTCATTACGGACGGCGCAGTCAATTACCAGATCGAGCCGGGCGGGGTCTTTTTTCTGGAAGAGGCCGGATTCGGCTGGAGCGGCGGTCTGATTTCGGTTCAGGCTACCCGCATCGTGCCGGGGGTTCAGGATTTTTCCGCAGTTCTCTACGGAGACCGGATCAACCTGGCAAAGATTCTGGAACAGGTCGGGGTGGCCCGGGCAGAAGGGGAGGGGGCTGTCAGCGGGAAGATTCCGATCCAATATAAGAATGGGAGTTTTTTCTTTGACAATGCTTTTCTCTTCTCTACCCCCGGAGAGGGAGGGACGATTCATGTGACCGGAGCCGAGATGCTGACGGCTGCCCTTTCCGATTCACTGCGGGAGGCCACACAGATCGAACTGGCTCAGGAGGCATTGAAGGATTACGAGTATCAGTGGGCCACCTTGCGGCTCGATACCCTTGGGGAGGATATGCTGCTGCAGCTCCGCTTCGACGGCAAGCCGACCCACCCGCTCCCCTTCCACTACAACCGGGACATTAACAGTTTTATCCGGGTGGATGCCGGGGCCGAAGGTTCGGTCTTTCAGGGGATACGGCTCGACCTCAATTTCCGGCTTCCGCTGAATCAGTTGTTGAAATATAAAGATTTTTTTCAGATGATCCAATAAAAGGAGATAACCATGAGAAAATCGCTGCTGCTCTTCCTGGCCATTGCCCTTGCCGGGCTGCTAGGGGCATGTCAGACGCGGCATCAGGTGAAGCTGGAGCCGGTGGAGGTGAAGCCGATCCATATCACCATCGATGTCAATGTAAAGGTGGCCAAGGCGCTGGATGATTTCTTCGGAGATATCGACCAGGCCGAGGAGAAGATCGAGGTGATGCCCGGGTCAAAAGTAGATCCTTTGAAGGTGAAAGAGCCGGGAGCGGCTCCGCAATAGAACGGTCAAAACGGTGAAAATAGAATGGTGAAAATGAAAAAAACGGACCGGGAAATAATAAAGTGTTCAACCTTTATGAAAACAGGAGTGATGAAATGATGAACCGGAAATCATGGATGACGATAATGGTCATTTTTGCCATAACCGCTCTTTTGGCAGGAGGGTCATATGCCTTGGATATGGGGGCGATTAAGGCGCGGATGAAGGATCGCCTGCCCGAAATCAAGATCCTCAAGGTAAACGGGATCATCGGAGAGAACAACAGCGGCTATCTCGAGTATCTGGGGAATGAGAAGCCCAAGGCGGATATGGTGCAGGCGGAAAATCAGGACCGGAAGGCGGTTTATGAGGCCATTGCCCAGCAGCAGGGGACCACGGTGCCGGTGGTCGGAAAACACCGTGCGGCCCAGATCGAGCAGAAGGCCGATCCGGGGGAATGGCTCCAGGACGCGAATGGCCGCTGGTATAAGAAATGATGGAAGAATCGTCCGGGAGAGTCTCGGAGGAGGGGGTTCCTTTTCAGGAGATCACCCCTTCTCCGGGCTTTCCGCGGCCTTGATCGGTCAACAAAGCTTGTGTGACTTGGTTTGTGGCCAAGCATCACCCTTTCTCCGGCCTTTCCGCCGCGTTGATCCCGATCTGCCACTCGATGCGCGGGGTCGTCTCCACCACTGCCGCGATATGGCCGTTGAAGAGATGATGGGCCACCTTCCAGATCCGATCTCCGTAAGAGAGGGAGAGCCGGTCAGCGGCATCGGCTGAAACCACCCTGCACCGTTCCAGATCCCCGATTCCCCGGCCTGCGGCCTTGAGCACCGCCTCCTTTGCGGTCCAGTAGCGAAAGAAGCGGGCCAAAGGCGCATCTTCAAGAATCGCTGCCTCTTCACTGCTCACCACCTTTTCGATCACCCCCGGATGAACAGATCGGATGGCTTCTATGTCGATGCCCACAGGCGCTTTCCCGGCCAGACCCGCCACATATTCCGGCTTATGGGAGATGGACCAGTGAATGCCGGCTGAAGGAATCGGCGCCCCCCTCTCATCCTTTTGAAGCTGGTCCGGCATCAGCAGAAGACCGCTTTTTTCGGCTGACAGGGCAAGGGCCTTTCGGGCATATTCGCTTAGGAATCGAACCTTCTCCCGCCGCTCCAGGCGCATTCCCGCCTCCGGAACCGGAAGGATCACCGGATAGAGCACGTCTTCTTCAGAATTCATCAGAATTGATAATCTGCATCATCGGCCCTCTGCAAAGGGAGATGATCCTGTCGGTTCTACTCCGAAGGCTTCTCCCCCGGATCGAGAATCATCCGGCAGTCGGCCACGGTCGCGCCCTTGCCCTCTTCATGGAGCAGCAGCGGGTTGATATCCATCTCATTGATCTCCGGATTGTCGATGGCCAGATCCGACAGGTTGACCAGAAGCCGCTCCAGTGTGGCGGTGTCGGCCGGGGGGCGTCCCCTGAAGCCGGTGAAGAGCTTATATGCTTTGATGTCCCGGATCATCCGCCGGGCCTCGTTCCGGCCGATCGGCGCAAGCCGGAAGGCCACATCCTGAAAGACCTCCACAAATACGCCGCCGAATCCGAACATGAGCAGAGGCCCGAAGATCGGATACCGGTTGCAGCCGAGAATCACCTCTTCGCCCGATGGGGCCATCTTCTGCACCAGCACCCCGTCGATTACGGCATCGGGCTTGAAGGCTTTGGCGCCTGCGATAATATCATCGAAGGCTTTTTGCACCGCATCGGCATCCATCAGCTTGATCTTCACCCCGCCCGCGTCCGATTTGTGCAGGATCTGACCCGACGAGATCTTCATCACCACCGGATAACCGATCTCATCTGCAATCGAGACTGCCTCATCAGCATTTTTGGCGATCTCGGTGGGCAGAACATTGAATCCGTAGCAGCTCAGAATCCGGTTGCCTTCCAATTCGCCGATGTGGGTCTTGCCCTTTTCCAGGCACTCTTTGATGATCTCCCTTGCCCGCTCCCGGTCGTGCTTCCGCTCAAATTGGGCCAGATGCTGCCGGCTGAGCCACTGGGAGTACTGATAGAGCGCGCCGAATGCCTTTGCCGCCTGCTCCGGGAACCGAAAGACCGGATATCCGCGCTCCTGGAGATATTTGACGCCCGGAGAGACGTCGATGATGCCCATGAAGCAGCAGAGGATCGGCTTTTGGGTGCGGCTGGCCACCCGGACGATCGCCTCGGCCGTAGCAAGAGCGTTGGTCATGGATTGAGGGGTGAGGATCACCAGCGCGCCGTCCACTCCTTGGTCCCGGATGACCGCGGCCAGGGCATTCTCATACCGGTCCGGCGAGGCGTCACCGATCACATCCACCGGGTTGTGAAGGTTGGCCGTGGAAGGGAGATGGCTGGCCAGAACCTCAACGGTCTCCTCTTTGAAGGCCGCAAGCTGCAGCCCCGATGAGATGGTCATATCCGTGGCCACGATGCCGGGGCCTCCCGCGTTCGTCACGATCGCGACCCGATTGCCTGTGGGAATCTTCCGCCGAACCTTGCCCAGCGTGCTCTCCACCTTGGTGGCAAAGGAGCTGGCATAGTCGAAGAGGTCATTGATGGATTCGACCCGGATGATTCCCGACTGCTGAAAGATCGAATCATAGACCGCCTCGGAGCCTGCCAGTGCCCCGGTATGGGAGGCCGCGGCCTTTGCCCCCGCGCCGGTCCGCCCCGATTTGATCACCAGAATCGGCGTGGGTCTGGCCCCGGAGGTAATCTCCTTCACCTCTTCGATGAACTCGGGCCCCCGGCGAAGCTCCTCCAGATAGATCATGATCACCCGGGTATCGGCATCCCGATGAAAGTAGCGCAGCAGGTCCAGCTCATCCACATCGGCCTTGTTGCCGATGGAGATGAACTTGGAAAAGCCGAACTCCCGGTCCGCGGCAAAATCGAGAACCGCTGTACAGAGCGCGCCGCTCTGGGAGATGAAGGAGATACTGCCGGCTTCGGGCATCCGCGCGGAAAAGCTGGCGTTGAGCCGGACATTGGCCAGTGGATTGATCACCCCGAGACAGTTGGGGCCAACAACCCGAACCCCGGCCTCCCGGCAGATGGCCATGATCCGATCCTCGATGGCCCGCCCTTCGGGCCCAACTTCCCGGAAGCCGGCCGAAACGATCACCAGCCCCTTGACGCCCTTTTGGACCGATTCCTCCGCGGCCTTCAGCGCCAGCTTGGGCGGAAGGATGATCATGGAGAGATCCACCGGATCGGGGATATCGCTCACCGAAGGATAGGCCCGAACGCTTAAAATCGATCTTGCACCCGGATTGACCGGATAGAGAACCCCCTGATATCCGCCCCGCAGAATGTTGGCAAAGATATCGTGCCCCACCTTCCCCGGCGTGGTCGATGCGCCGATCACTGCAACCGATTGCGGTGAAAATATCGCGTCGAGTTTATCCATCTCTCCTCCCTTGCTGGTGATTTTCAATGAACGACCGCGTCTCCCGTTTTCCTCCCCCGTCCATTCTCCTTTCAGTCACTATCCGTCCTTTATGTCTTTTATGTCCTTTGGGTCCTTTTGCTTTTCCTGGATATCCAGGGCCAGCGAATATACCCTTTTCTTGGGAACGCCAAATCGCTTCGAAATGGCTTTGGCCACTTCCGAAACACTGGCCCCTGGTTCTTTTAGAGCTGTCTTAATTTCAACCGCAAGATCAACCTCGTCCGGCGTTTCTTCCCCTTCATTCTTTCCCGCAACCAGCAGGGTACATTCCCCCTTAACCTCCGCCCGCGCCCGCAGCTCTTGGGCTATCTCCGAAAGCGCACCTCGAAAAAACTCCTCATACCGCTTGGTCATCTCCCGGCCCAACATTCCCTGCCGGTCTCCGAAGACCTCGATTATCTCCTCGATCAGTGGGAGAATCCGCCTTGGTGATTCATAGAATACAATGGTTTGGGGGAGAGTGGCAATATCTTTCAAAAATGTATGGCGCCGGGCCCGCTTTTTCGGGGCAAACCCTACAAAGGTGAACGCATCCGTGGGAAGGCCGGAGACTGAGATCGCGGCCATCGCGGCAGATGCCCCGGGTATCGGAACTATCGAAACGCCGGCCTCGATTGCGGCCCTGACGATGCGAAAGCCGGGGTCCGAAATCGATGGCGTCCCTGCATCCGAAACCAGTGCCACGGATTCGCCTTCTCTGATCTGCCGGATCAGTTCTTCGGCCCTTTGGGCCTCGTTGTATTCATGGCAGGAAATCAGACGGGTTCGAATATCATGCGCGGAAAGAAGCCGCGCGGTCAGACGGGTATCTTCGGCCGCCACCAGATCGACGCTCTTCAGTACCTCCAGGGCCCGCAGGGTAATGTCGGAAAGGTTGCCGATGGGCGTCGCCACCACATAGAGCCGGCCCACCTCTTTACCATTCTCTCCGCTATCCATACGCGAGATCAAAGGCGTTTTTTATGATCTCGATCTTCCCCTGCTGAATCGAAACCACATCAAAGCGCGCCCTGCTGTTCATCAGCCGCTTCTCTTTCAGATAATAGAGCGCGGCCATGGAGAGCTTGCGCTGCTTTGCCGGTGTAATTCCCCATTTCGGGCTTCCGTACCGCTCCGAACGCCTCGCCTTCACCTCGATAAAGACGATGACCTCTCCATCTTTGGCAATGATGTCGATCTCGCCGCCCCGGGTTCGGTAGTTCTGCCCGACGATCTCATATCCCTTCTCCTGCAGATGGGAGAGGGCCGCGGACTCGCTTTTCCGGCCGAATTGCTGGTCAGCGTTCAGCATTTTTTAAATCGTGTCGTCAAATGGCAGCTTCGGCAAGCGGGGCAAAATACTCCTTCACACCTTTAAAGGATCGCCGGTGAATGGGGCAGCAGCCGAACCGGAGGATGGCCCCTTTGTGGCTCTTTGTCGGATATCCTTTGTGGCCGGCAAAGCCGTACTGCGGGTATTCCTCGTGATACCGGCACATGAGCCGGTCCCGGGTCACCTTCGCAATTATGGAGGCCGCGGAGATGGAGATGCTCAGGGCATCCCCCTTTGGAATCGCCTCCTGGGATAGTTTCAGCGGTGTTTGAAAGGTTCCGTCGATGAGCAGATGGTCCGGCAGAGGGGAAATGTTCTGTACTGCGATGGCCATCGCGAGAAGCGATGCCTGCAGGATGTTGATCCGGTCGATCTCGGCCGGGTCGATGATCCCGATGCCTATGGCCAGAGCCTTTTCATAGATCCGATCATAGCAGATCTCCCGTTTACCCGGGGTGAGCTTCTTTGAATCGGTGATCTCTTGGCCCCGAAAATTTTGGGGCAGGATTACGGCCGCGGCAACGACGGGGCCGGCCAGGGGCCCCCGGCCTGCCTCGTCGATGCCGGCAATGCGCGCATATCCTTTTTCAATCGCCTGCTTTTCAAACATCCAGGCGTCTGCCATAAGCCCTCCCTTGCAGGTGCGCTCAGGATACTCTCCGCTCCTTGAGCCGTGCCGCTTTGCCCCTGAGATTTCTCAGGTAATAGATCTTGGAGCGGCGGACTTTGCCCTTTGTCAGCACTTCGATTTTGTCGATGACCGGCGAATGGGTCATAAATGTCCGCTCCACGCCGACGCCGTAGGAGACCTTCCGCACCGTAAACGAGGCGTTGGCAAGGCCGTTCTTCTTGCTGATCACCACTCCCTGAAAGACCTGAATCCGCTCTTTCTCCCCCTCTTTGATCTTCACATGCACCTTGACGGTATCTCCGGGCTGGAAATGGGGGATATCGAGCCGCATCATCTCCCGCTGGATCTGCTCTATTACATTCATGGCGTTTTTTCTCCCTAAAAATAAAATCTAAAAAATAAAAACGTATAAATAGAAAAAATGGTTGACGATTTATTCGATTTGCTTTGCGGTTCTCTCTTTTTCCGGCTGCCGATCTCCGGCCAGCCGATCCAGAATGATGGATGCGGCCGATCTGACCGACAGATGATTGTATTCGCCGGGCCCTTTGACAGGGGCCAGGGCAAAGTCTGCACTGTCCTTTACCGATTCGGCAAGCCCCCAGGCGGTGCCTAAGAGCAGAAGATAGGCTGCCGGGCCATCTTCTCCGGAGAGCATCCGCCGGAAGGCTTCAAAGGAGAGGCTCTTCTCCCGGGCCTTCGCACCGGTGACCACCTGCTTGGGAGACATGCCTGTCTCCTCCCGGATCTCATCCATAGCCGATTCGAGGGTGCTGCAGATGCGGATCAGAGAGAGCGCCTCCTTCCGGTCCGCATTGTAGGTAGCCCCGTACCCGGAGGTCCAATGGGAAATCAGCTTCTGGCTCAAAGCCTGCTGATCCGAAAGGGGCGTCACCACATAGTATCCGCTCACGCCGTATGTCCTGCCGGCTCTGGCGATGTCGTGCAGGTCGATGTTCGTGACGGCCGACGTGATGATCTCGCCGTTCTTATTGACCACCGGATGGTGGATCAGCGCCACATAGAGTCTGACTTTGAATGATCGCTTCAATCTCCCTGCACCATCTTTTGAGGATGTCGATCTCCTCGCGCGTCAATGGACGATTCTGGGGACGGTTCTGCGGACGGTTTTCCAGAAGATCGGGCCGCTTCAAAAATGTCCGGATCAGTCCGCTCTCCAAGCGCCATTGCTCGATCTTCCCATGATTTCCCGAGAGCAGCACCTCGGGAACCGGGGTTCCTTCGAAATGCGGGGGCCGGGTGTAGTGGGCATGCTCTAAAAGGTCTTCGGAAAAGGAGTCCTTCCCGGCCGAATCCTCCCCGCCGAGTACCCCCGGAATGAGCCGGACCACCGCATCGATGACAGCCATGGCCGCGATCTCTCCGCCGGTCAGCACATAGTCGCCGATGGAGATCTCCTCGTCGATATAGTCTTCAATGATCCGCTCGTCAACCCCTTCATAGCGGCCGCAAACGAAAATAAGCCCGTCGAGCTGTGAAAGCTCGCGGGCCGCTCGCTGATCAAATACCCGACCCTGGGGCGTCAGCAGTACTGTCCGGGACCAGGGATGCTTCTCCCTTGCCGCACGAATGGCCGCTGAGAGCGGCTCCGGCTTCATCACCATGCCGCATCCGCCGCCGTAGGGCCGATCATCGGTTACATGATGGCGCCCCTCGGCATAATCTCTGATGTTCACGGCCGAGGCGGAGATATCCTCCCCCTCGATGGCTCTGCGGATGATCCCGTGTTCCCAGAACCCGGGGAACATCTCGGGAAAGATCGTCAGTACGGTTATATCCATCGAAAACGCGGTTCAGCTTCTATCTCTGACTCCGGTATCTCTGACTCCGGCACTGAAACTTTCTGCCGGAAAGAGAGACCCGCAAAAGCCTTTTTGGACTCCATACGGAATTTGGACTCCATACGGAAACAGATGATGATGGATCAAAGCCCTTCCGGCAGGGCCACCCGCATGGTCCGGGTTCCGATATCGATCGAGACCACAACGCTTTTGACGGCCGGAATCAGGGTCTCCTTTTCCCGGTTCCGAACCACATAGACGTCATTGCCGCCGGTGGGCATAATCCGGGTGAGCCGGCCCAGGTAGGCATCGTCGATGGTGTAAACCCCGAGGCCGATCAGGTCAGACCAGTAATACTCCTCTTCCCCGGGTTCCGGAAGATCTCCCCGCGAGACCAGAATCTCCGCACCGACCATTCCTTCTGCGGCATTCCGGTCTTCGATCCCCGCAAGAAACATGATGACGCCTCCTTTTCGGGGATTCGTCTCCTCGATGGCATAGACCTTGTCACTGCCCTTGGGAAAACGAAAGATCAACTCATCCGTCTCATCGAAAAAGGTGGGAGATTCGGCATAGGAGAGGACTTTAAGCCCTCCCCGGATGCCATGAACCCCGACCACCTTTCCGATTATGAGAAGATCATCATCTGGCTTCACGGGTTTTTCGCGATCTATTCGAGGATTTCGAGAACCGTCCGTTTCTTGACCTTGGCGGAGGCCGCGCTCAGAATCGTTCGCATGGCTCTGGCGGTACGGCCCTGTTTCCCGATGACTTTGCCCAGATCCTCTTTGGCGACTTTGAGTTCCAGCACGGAAGTCTGATTTCCCTCTACCTCTTCCACAGATACCTGATCCGGATTGTCTACCAGCGCCTTGGCAATATACTCGATCAACTCTTTCATAGCTCCGTCTCCTTATTGGCGGTAAGCATTAGGGGAAGAGATAACCACGGCTTTCCGAGTCATCAGGGATAAATGTAGCAGATTTGAGGCCCGTTGTATATAAAAAAACGGTAATATTAAGTATTATGCAGGGTTATTGAAAACCCCCTCCCGCTTGAAAAGGCTCTTCACCGTATCGGTGGGGATGGCGCCCTGATCCATCCAGTATCGGATGCGCTCGTCTTTGAGATTTACGCCGGCCGGCTCTACAAGAGGATTGTAAGTTCCCACGACTTCCAGAAAACGGCCGTCTCTTCGGGCCTCCTGGTCCGCCACAACGATCCGGTAAAAGGGGCGCTTCTTCGCGCCGTGTCTGGCCAAACGGATTTTTACTGACATCTCTTTTCCACTCTCCCTGAAATAAAATTAAGATAAAAATTAAATTAAGATAAAAATAAGTTATACTGAAATGATAATGCTGATCATCATAATTAAGGACTTATTGAAAGATCAAAAGGGCATTCCTTTGCCGAGGCCCTTCATGCCGCCCTTGGTGAACTTCTGGATGAGCTTCATCGACTGTTTGTAATTTTTCAACAGCCGGTTCACATCCTGCACCGTTGTTCCGCTCCCTTTTGCAATCCGCTGACGCCGGCTGCCGTTCAATATCGTATGGTTCCGCCGCTCCTGGGAGGTCATGGAGTTGATGATCGCCTCGATCCGGACCAGCTCCCGCTCGTCCACCTGAAAGTTTTTCATCTGCTTCATCTTGTTGAAGCCGGGGATCATTCCGAGAAGGTCCTCCAGAGGGCCCATCTTCCGAACCTGGACCATCTGATCCCGGAAGTCCTCCAGGGTGAACTGGTTCTTTCGCAGCTTCTTTTCCAGGTCCGCGGCCTTCTCCTCGTCCACCATGGACTGGGCCTTTTCGATGAAGGTGAGAACGTCTCCCATGCCGAGGATGCTCGATGCGAGCCGGTCCGGATGGAAGGGCTCGAGTTCCGAGAGCTTTTCCCCCACGCCCATGAACTTGATCGGCTTTCCGGTGACCGATTTGATGGAAAGGGCTGCACCGCCCCGGGCGTCGCCGTCCATCTTGGTGAGGATCACGCCGCCGATGTCGAGCGCGTCATCAAAGGATTTTGCGATGTTGACCGCATCCTGGCCCGTCATCGCGTCGGCCACCAGCAGGATGTCTGCCGGCTTCAGCTTGTCCCGGATGCGGATGAGTTCTCCCATCAGCTCTTCGTCGATGTGGAGGCGGCCCGCGGTGTCGATGAGCATCACATCGCACCCCTCCTTTACGGCTTCGGCCCTGGCCGCGAGGCAGATATCGACCGGGTCCGCATCGGTCTTCGACGGATAGACCGGGACCGAGAGCTGTGAACCGAGCTTCTGAAGCTGCTCGATGGCCGCAGGCCGGTAAACATCGGCCGGAACCAGATACGGATTTTTTCCGTTCTTCCTGAGATAGATCGAAAGCTTGCCGGCAGAGGTGGTCTTACCGGAGCCCTGGAGTCCTACGAGCATTATCGGGATCGGGTGGGGGCCTTCGAGGTTCAGCTCCTGGTTCTCCTGGCCCATGAGCGCGGTCAGCTCGTCGTTGACGATCTTGATGACCTGCTGGCCCGGGGTGAGGCTTTTGAGTACTTCCTGGCCCAGTGCCCGGCCTTTGACCTGCGCGATGAACTCTTTGGCGACCCTGTAGTGGACATCGGCTTCGAGCAGCGCCATCCGGACCTCCTTGAGGCCCTCCTCGATGTTCTTCTCGGTAAGCTTGCCCTGTCCTTTCAGTTTTTTGAAGACGCCGTCCAGTCGGCTGCTCAGGTTTTCAAACATCTTTCCTTTCCACCTTTTTTTCGGTTGAACTAAATTCTTGAACGTAATATATTCGTTCTGTTATGTCAAGGGAAATAGAAAAGAGCGAGGGAGCTGGAGGGGTTTTTGGAGACGGGTGAAAAGGACGTAAGGGACATAAAGGACCTTTCGAGGGAGGAGCTTTCAGCCTGGCTTGGGGAGCGGGGGATCGCGCCTTATAGGGCCGGGCAGATCCTGAAGTGGATCTATAATCGGGGCGTGGATGATTTTTCTCTTATGACCGATCTCAACAAGGAGATCCGGGAGCTGCTCTCGGAGGGTTTTGTTGTGGAGCGGCTGAGGGTGGAGAAGATCGAGCGGTCCGAAGACGGCTCCGTGAAATACCTCTTTGGGCTGCGGGACCGCAACCATCTGGAGAGCGTGCTGCTGCCGGAGCGGGATCATTATACGCTCTGCGTCTCCAGCCAGGTCGGGTGCGCCCAGGGGTGCGGCTTCTGCATGACCGCATCCGGGGGATTCATCCGGAACCTTACCGCGGGGGAGATCATCGCGCAGATTCGGGATATCGAAAAATATCTTGAAGATGAACATGGGGCCCAAGGGATGCCCCTGAAAAACATCGTCTTCATGGGGATGGGAGAGCCGCTGGCCAATTACAAAGCGTTGGTCAAAGCCCTTTCCATCATCACGGACGGCTCTTTTGGGCTGGCCTTTTCCGCGCGGCGGGTGACGGTCTCGACCGCGGGGCTGGTTCCGAAGATCCGGGCACTGGGAGAGGAGACCCGGGCAAATCTTGCGGTCTCGCTCAATGCCACCGACAACGAGACCCGCAGCCGGCTAATGCCCATCAACCGGCGCTATCCGATCGAGGCATTGATCGAGGCCTGCCGGAGCTTTCCCCTCAGGTCGAACCGGCGGATCACCTTTGAATATATCCTGATCCAGGGGGTCAATGATTCGGAAAAGGATGCCTATGCCCTGGCAAAGCTGCTCCATCCGGTCCGGGCCAAGATCAATTTGATTCCCTTCAATGAGCATTCGGCCTGCGGATTCCAGCGGCCCGATCCCGCCGCGGTCGATCGGTTTCATCAGATCCTGCTTTCAAAGAACTATACCACCTTCATCCGGCAGAGCAAAGGGGCAGATATCTCCGCGGCCTGCGGACAGTTGCGGGCAAATACCCTCTGTCCCAAAAAGGAATGGCCGGAGAGATCGACCTCGGGCCATTCCTGAACTGGAAAACCTGGATTTGAAAACCTGAATTTGAAAAGAGTATCCTATCCCCCTCCTTTACCTCCAGGGGGATGCGCACCCTCTTGTCATTCAGCTTGCCGGGGCCTGCGGCCACTACCTTCACCTCATGTTTTTCACTCCATCGCGTCCATCATGTCCATAAAGTCCACAAAAAAACCCCTCCCGATGTTCCCCCCGGAAAAATCGGAGGAACATCGAAGAGGGGTTATATCACGGCTGACAAGCCCGTTTTACAAAAACCTTACTCGTTGGCCGCGATGGGCATCTCGGAACCGGCATCTTTCTCCTCGGAGACAAATGCCGCATTCATGGCCTCGTCGATCCGATCCACGATGACGAACTCCAGATCCTTTCTCACCTCGTCGGGCAGCTCATCCAGATCATTCTCGTTTCTTCTCGGAAGGATCACGGTCTTGAGCCCGGCACGATGTGCGGCCAGCACCTTCATCTTGATGCCGCCCACCGGCATCACCCGACCTCTCAGCGTCACTTCACCGGTCATGCCGATATCCCCGCGAAGCGGCTTGTCACTGAAGAGGCTCGCCATGGCCAGCACCATCGCGATGCCGGCAGAGGGCCCGTCCTTAGGGATCGCGCCGGCCGGCACATGGAGATGGACATCGGTCTTTTCGAACCCGTCCGGATCGACCCCAAGCGCCAGAGCCTTGGACCGCACATAACTGTGCGCGATCTGCGCGCTCTCCCGCATCACATCCCCGAGCTGCCCTGTCAGGGTCAGCCCGCCCTTGCCCTTCATCCGAGTCGCCTCGATAAAGAGGATGTCGCCGCCGGTCGCGGTCACCGCAAGGCCCGTGGAGATCCCCGGAATCTCGATATTCTCCGAGATCTCCGATTCGAACTTCTCCTTCTTCAGATAAGTCCTCACAAGCTCCGGGGTGATGACCGCCCTGGTCTGCTCTTTGCCCACGATCCGGACCGCGCTCTTCCGGCAGACCGTTCCGATCTGGCGCTCCAGGTTCCGGACACCGGCCTCCCGGGTATAGTCCCGGGTGATCTTGGCAATGGCCTCGTCCGTGAAGCTGATCTCATCCTCCCGCAGCCCGTTGGCCCGCATCTGGCGGGCCACCAGGTGGCGCTGCGCGATCTGGACCTTCTCGTACTCGGTGTAGCCGTCGAGATGGATGATCTCCATCCGGTCTCTCAGGGGCGCGGGGATGGTCTCCAACTGGTTGGCCGTGGTGATGAAGATCACGTCGCTCAGGTCGAAATCGACATCGAGGTAGTAATCCCGGAATGCCTTGTTCTGGGCCGGGTCCAAAACCTCCAGCAGGGCGCTGCTCGGGTCTCCCCGCCAGTCGCTGCCGACCTTGTCCACCTCGTCGAGCATAAAGACCGGGTTTCTCGTTCCGGCCCGCTTGATGGCCTGGATGATACGCCCCGGCATCGCGCCGATGTAGGTTCTCCGGTGGCCCCGGATCTCGGCCTCGTCTCTCATGCCGCCGAGGCTCATCCGGGTGAACTCCCGGCCCAGTGACCGGGCAATGCTCTGGCCGAGGCTGGTCTTTCCCACCCCCGGAGGGCCGGCAAAGCAGAGGATCGCTCCCATGGCTTCGGGAAAGGCATCCTTCTTGTCGGCCCCTTCCTCCGCGGCCCGCTTCTGCACCAGGGTCCGCACCGCGAGATATTCGATGATCCGCTCCTTGACCTCTTCCAGATCATAATGATCCTCATCGAGCACCTTTCGGGCGTTTTCGATGTCAGACTGATCCTCGCTCATCTCGTGCCAGGGCAGGTCCACAATCCAGTCGAGATAGGTCTTGATGACCGAATGCTCAGGTGAATGGGGAGACATGGTGGAAAACCGCTTCAGCTCCCGCTCGGCCTCTTTCATGGCCTCTTCGGGAAGGTTCGCGTCCTCCAGCTTCATCCGGAACTCGTCGGCCTCGGACTGCCCCTCTTCCGGCTCTCCGAGTTCCTTTTGGATCGCCTTGAGCTGCTGCCGGAGAAAGTACTCCCGCTGGGCCTTGTCCATCTCCCCCTTGGCCTCGGACTGGATCTTCTGTCCAAGAGAGAGGACCTCTTTCTCTCTGGAGAGATGGGAGATCAGGGTTCTCAGCTTCTCCTTCACGCTGTCCATGGCCAGGATCTGCTGTCCTTTGGCCACATCGAGGCCCAGGTTGCTCGCCACCAGATAGACGAGATAACGGGGCTCTTTGACCTGATTCAGAAAATCGACGGCCTCCTTGGGAAGGTTGGGCGAAAGATTGATGAACTCCTGCGCCAGCTCCCTGAGGGTCCGCTGGAGCGCGTCCAGCTCCACACTGTCTTCCACCTGATCCGGGACCAGTCTGATCCGTGCCCTTAAATAGGGGTTATCGGAGAGCCAGTGCTCCACCTGAAACCGCTCGATTCCCTGGACGATCACCTGGAGAGTGTTGTCCGGCGCGCGCATGATCCGCTCGATCCGGGCAACCGTTCCGATCTCATGGGTCTGCCCCGGCTTCGGCTCCTTGATGGAGGCATCCTTCATGCTGACCAGTCCGATGAGCCGGTCTCCCTTGAATGCCTCGTTGATGAGCTGCACGGATCGGGGAATCCCCACCGCAAGCGGCAGCACCGCATGGGGGAAGGCCACGGTATTGCGCAGGGGAAGAATCGGGATCTCCTGCGGAATATCGCTCTCCTTCCTTATAATATTTTCATGCCCCTCCTTAGATTCCGAAGGGGCCTTTTCCTGGATATTTTTTTCATCGATATTCATTGCGTAACCTTGATTTCCTTATCAATTGGTATCATGTTGGGTATCAATATTTTCAACTTGATCTGATTGGGGATGAAAGCTTTGGATGACGATGTTTCCTTCTTTCATTGATTTAGGTCCGCTGCCTTCCTTTTCCCCATAAAGATAAGTTCAGGATCGCATTTGTACACCCCTGTAATGTTGAATACTTGCAAATTTATCGGGAAAATCGGTTCTCCTCCCGCAGGTCTGAGAAAGAGGGTTGATCGGCCCCCGGAGGTTCCGGATTTCCCGCAGCAGTTTCAGAGAATGGAGGTTGTTTTGAAGATATCTGTGGAAAAGATCCCGGCAGAAGGTCTTTTTCTGGAATTTGGGAAGGCTGCAGAGGAATTTCCGGTCCTCCGGGAGATGGTAAAGGGCGGGGAAAGCCGTTTTCTCTCCCCGATCATGGTCCGGATGAAGGTGGGATGGGTCCGGGATATGGTGGAGGCTGTCGGATCTGTGGAAACCCAGGTCAGCATCCCGTGCCGGCGCTGCATCGAACCGGTGGAACTGCCCCTGAAGCGGGATTTTTCCATCTACTTCACCCGGAACATGCCCGAGCTGGATGCCCCCGCGGCCGATGAGGGGATCGAGATGGCCACGGAACTGGTGGGGCTTTTTCCTTTCAAAGGAACCGAGATCGACCTGACGGAGATGATTCAGGAGCAGGTGGTGATCGGGGTTCCGCCATGGCCCGAGTGCGATGAGAGCTGCAAGGGGCTCTGTCCCGGATGCGGAAAAGATCTCAACCGGGGCTCCTGCGGGTGTGAAACCGAGAGCGTCGATCCGCGGTTTGCGGTGCTGAAGAGGCTGAAGCTGGAGAAGTAGGCTTTTGGAAAAGGGACAGGAACTTCCTGGCTATCCTTTGAAGCCCTACCCTTTGAAGCCCTACCCTTTGAGGCCCCCGCGCTTTTTCCGCCGCTGCCGTTTGGTAAAGGGCTGTCTGCGGAGCAGCACATAGGTCGCACCGGCCCCTCCGTCGCATTTCCGGGCGCTGGAATAGGCGATGACCCATTTGCGCCAGGGGCCGTAGCTGAGCCACTCCTGAACCTTGTTCTTCAGCACCGGCTTTGCCGGAGACGAGAGCCCCCGGCCATGTACGATCAGCACCGCGCGTTTGCCGGTATAGACGGATTCTTTCAAAAACCGGTCCACGGCCTCCTCGGCACGTTCCACCCACATCCCGTGGAGGTCGATATGGGCCTGGATCGAGAAATCCCCCCGGTGGAGGCGCTTTGCGATCTCGGGATTGTCGCAG
>JAABSZ010000323.1:0-2785 GCA_011390135.1 Desulfobacteraceae bacterium
GTTTTCAAACTCTTTTTCGGTTGACCCAGTCCGGGGGCCGCATCCTTCCCCGGCTTACATCCCGCATCTGCACCCCGTGGGCGCGCTCACAGATCCCAAGGGCATCATGGAGTTCAATGTCGAAGACCAGCAAGTCCGAAGGGCTCGATGCGGGATTTTTTCTGTTTCCATGCGGCTTCACCCGTGCCAGATAGATCTTTCCGGGCCGGGTGGGCCGGAGAATCTGCCGATCCGCCATGCCCACGGGAAAGGCCACCACGTCAGCATATCGCCCTCCCCAAGCGCAGGCCAGATGAAAGGCCGCATCCAGCGGAAAGGGGGAGCCCAATTGATCCGGAAGGGGACCCTCTCCGGCTGAGCTGCCGGGGCAATGGATCGCTGCCGTTTTCAGATCCGGGGCTCGAACCAGAGCCTCGGCCCGATGCTCCCAGAGCAGCGCCTTTTGGATGAGATTCCGATAAGCGGGGCCAAGGGGAACCATCTCCCCGTAGAGCCGATTGGCCGGGATCTCAAACGGGTCTTCACCATCTCCATCCACGGTTTCTGAGAAGGATATCTCTTCAATCGAATCTCTGGCCGAATCCCTGATCGAATTCCTGACCGAATTCCTGGTCGAATTCCTGGTCGAATCTCTGAAAGAGAGGAGGACATGGGATTTGGCTCTTGTGATGCCTGCGGGTGAGCGGGTTCTGGTAATCAGTCGGCAGCCGATTGTGCCGTCTCCCCGGATTTCGATTTCGTTGAAGATTTCGAGGGGATCCGATTCCTTTGGTTTCTCTGGTTTTTCGGGAATATAGAGAAATCTTTGGAACTCGGCCCCTTCCATCTGCCGCATGTCCGCATCCGGAAAACGGGTCTTTGCCGATGCCGCAAGCATCCGCATCGCCTCCACTGCCGGAAGAACCGCCCTATCTTGGAACCGGTGGTCCCGCAGATACGGAGCCGCTTCTATGGTCACGGGAAGGGTTATCTTTTCGGCTATTTCGGAAAATTCTTCCACAGCAGAAGGGTCTTCTCGTCGATGCCGACAGGCTGGCCCGATGAATTTGTGGCGCAGTGGCGGGTGAACCCCCTGCAGACGATCGCGCCGGTCTCTCCGTGGGTGATGACGTAGTCGAACTGGAGCTTGACCCGTTCCAGCTCTCCGGGGCGGGTGTAGATGGTCATGTCGTCGTCATAGTAGAGGGGGCTGTAGTAATCGACGCCCACTTTGATGATCGGGTAGATGTAGCCGTCGGCCTCGATCTGCCGGTAGGAGTAGGCCGCGTCCCGCATCAGGGTGGTGCGGCCCACCTCGAAATAGCGGAGATAGTTGGCGTGATAGACCACCTTGGAGCGGTCCGTGTCCGCATAGAGAGTCCGGTAGGTGCAGCGGTGCCAGATGAGGCCGTCGATCCGGTTTCGGACATACGCGCCGGGTGCGGCCTCCTTGGCGCTCTTCTCCAGCGATTCCGGAAGAAAGGGGCGGGGTCTCATACGCGGCCGAAGATCACGCAGCAGTTGGTTCCGCCGAAGCCGAAGGCGTTGGAGAGGAAGGTTCCGTAGGAAGCCTTTCGGGCCTGGTTCGGCACCACATCCACATCAAAAAAGGCCGGGTCCGGGATGTGGTTGATCGTGGGCAGCAGAATCCCTTTGACCATCCCCTCGATGCCGAGCGCGGCCTCGATTGCGGCCGATGCGCCCAGTGTGTGGCCGATCTGTGATTTGTTGGAGGAGAGGGGGATTTCGGATAGCTTTGAACCGAAGACGGTCCGGAGACATTCGATCTCCACCCGGTCCCCCTTTGGGGTGGATGTGCCGTGGGTGTTGATGTATTCGATGGCTTGGGGCGGGATCTCGGCATCCGCGATGGCCTCCTGGATGGCCCGGATGATGGTCTCTGGATTGGGCAGGGTGAAGTGGTGCGCGTCCGATGTCCAGCCGACGCCGAGTACCTGGGCCAGCGGCTTGAGGCCATATCGGGAGAGGGCATCTTCCGCGGCCAGCACCAGCACGCCGCCCCCTTCGGAGAGCACCATTCCTTTCCGGTCCAGGGAGAAGGGCCGGCAGGCCCGCGCTGGGTCGTCAAATGCCCGATCCCCCGCTACGATCTTGATGGTCGCGTTCATGTTGGCAAATCCGTGGATGATCTCCGGAATGATAGGAGTGTCCACCCCGCCGGCCAGCGCGAAATCGCAGTCCCCGTCCCGGATCATCCGGGCGCCTATGCCGATGGCGTGGTTGCCAGATGCGCATGCCCCCTGAGGGGAGAAGATGGGGCCCGTAAAGCCCAACAGCATCCCGGCCTTTCCTGCCGGTAGATTGGCGCAGAGGTTGGGCAGCAGATAGGGGCTGACCTTGAATGGTCCCCGGTTGAGATAGTTGTCCATCGCGATCCGGAAGGCATCGGCCCCGTTGATGGCGGAGCCGATGAGCGCGGCCGTGCGGGGCCCCGTCTCCGGCGTGATCTCGAGGCCGGACCGCTCCAATGCCTCTTTGCAGATCGCCATGGTCAGCAGCACGAACCGGGCGTTCCAGTTGTAGATCTCCTTCCGGTCCGCGATCCCCAATGCCGGCGGATCGAAATCCGGAATCTCCCCGACCACGTTGCTGAGGGAATCGACCTGACACCGGGTCACTCGGCGGAATCCGGCCTCTCCCTTCACAGCTCGGTCCCATGTGGATGCAAAGGTGCTTCCCAAAGGCGTTGCAGCGCCGTATCCGATGACGTAAACCCTTCGGTTCAAAGGGGCTTTCATAAAATCAACTGATCCTGTTTTGGCCGGTCATATCTTTTTACTGCTCC
>JAABSZ010000324.1:0-2770 GCA_011390135.1 Desulfobacteraceae bacterium
CGTGATCGCGCACGGCGAAGAGGCCTTCAACGAGGAGATGCGGATTCAGTTCGACAATGCCAAGCGCCTCTACCATCAGAAACTCCTGCCCCTTCTGGAGCGCCGGCACAAACAGCGCCGGGAGGAACTGGAGGCCCTCCCCTTCGACGACCCCGCACGAAAAGCCTTCACCAACGACGACCGGCTGATCAAGACCCTGCTGCTGAGCGCACTCACCCCGGGGGTGGAGGCTCTGCGGGCCCTGAACGCATCCCGCCTCTCCGCGCTCAACCACGGCACCATCACCTCGCCCATCCCGGGCCGGGAGGGGCAGCTCGTGGCCCAGCGGGTGAAGAGGTGGGCCGCGGAGATCGGCGAGATCAAGGTGGGGGAGGAATCGAACCCGACCCTATCGGTGCAGTTGACCGGCGTGGAGACCGAAAGCATCATCGACCAGGCCCGGCGGGAGGATAACGAGGGCAACAAGATCCGATACATCCGGGAGATGCTCTTTGACCAACTCGGCATCGAGAACCGGGACGAATTCTTTATCGAACACCCGTTTCTGTGGCGCGACACCCGGCGAATGTGCGAAATCCGGTTCGGCAACATCCGGGCCATTAAGGAAGGCGACTTTCCCCCCAGGGGCGAGGCATGGAAGCTGATCATCGACTATCCGTTCGACGAGCCCAATCACGGCCCCAAGGACGACATCAGCAGACTCCAGACCATTCTGGAGAACAATCCTTCGGGGTTCCGGACCCTGGCCTGGGTCCCCTCCTTTTTCAGCAGAGCCGCGAAGAAAAACCTCGGAACCCTGGTGATCCTGGAGCACATCCTGACCGGAGAGCGGTACCGGGGATATGCGGCCCACCTCTCGCCCCAGGACCAGTTATCGGCCAAAACCCTGCTGGAGAACCAGCGGAGCATGCTGCGCCAGCGGGTGAAAAACGACCTGTGCGCAGCCTTTGGCCTCGATTCCGCGAACACCGAAGCGATCGACACCGCGCACGAGCTGACAGATCACTTCCAGTCCCTCCTGCCCGGCTTCGACCCCCGGCCCCCGGCCGCGCCCGACATGAAGACCGCGATGGAAGATCTGCTGGGCCAGGCCCTGGAACACCAGTATCCGGCCCACCCCCATTTCGAGGCCGAAATCAAGACAACACACCTGAAAAAGGTGCTGGATGTGGCGATTGAAGCGGCCCGCACCCCGGATGGCCGGGTCCAGGTGGAGACCGGGGTTCGAAAGGTGGTGCGCCAGATCGCAAACCCCCTGCTGCTGGGGGAGATGGCCGAGACCCATTTCGTGCTGGGCCACCACTGGAAAAGCCACTTCAACCGAAAGGCGGCCGAGGCCGGGGGAACCCTTACAGTGCGCCAACTGCGGGAGTGGATGGACCAGCCCCGGCCCATGGGACTCCCTTTGGAGGCCGGGGACCTGCTGATTCTGGTCTATGCGGAGATGACCAACCGGAGCTTCTATTTTCAAGGGGTCTCCTTTGCGCCGACCCTGGGCGGTTTAAAGGGAGATATGGAACTGCGGGAGCAGACCCTGCCCCCGGCCCCGGTCTGGCAGACCGCGCGGGAGCGGGCACAGGCCCTCTTCGACCTCACGGTCTCCCCCCTGCTCAATGCCGCGAATGTGTCGCTGCTGGCCCAGCGCATCCGGGAGAAGGCATCTGAATACCAGAGCCCGGTCAATGCTCTGCACCGGCAACTTCGAAACCGGCTGAAACAGTTTTCCATCGATCCGGAGACAGCGCCCCGGATGCAGACGGCCGGGGCCTCCCGGACTCTGCTGGAAAGCATCTCCAAAACCCAGGGGGAGGAGCCGCTCATCCGGGCTCTTGCCGAGGCCCGGGCACAGACCTCGGCCCCGGCCATGGGAACCTGCATCAAAGGCGCTGCCCATCTTGGGGCCGCGATGGATGCAGCGGAGTGGGTGATCTTCGATCCGGCCGGAAAGGATTCCGGCGCGGAGATCGCAGAGATCCGAAGGGAAGTGATCCAGGCCCTGACCGCGGACGAACATGCCATAGGACTGGCGGGAACCCTGAAGAGCGCCCAGACCCGGGCCATCTCGATCCTGACCCGGAAACCGCCCCGGCCCGAAAAGCCAAAGGAGAAAGAGCCCGAAAAGACCGATCCGCCGCTCCCCCCGGCCGGCCCAACAGATCAGATTGCCGAAAGCGGGGCCCAGGATGACCTGACACCGGACGCGGCAAGGGCACTGCTGGCCCGGCTGGAGGAGAAGCTGGAGCCGGGACAGCGGGTTACGGTGCATCTGCGCTGGGAGATCCGGCAGGCTCCTGACGCAGCAACCCGTACATCACCCCCTGCATCACCCCGTAAATCAACCGGGACATCAACAGAATGACAGCCTCCCTGACGCCGACTTTGGGCCAGATCCGAGCGCAGGTGGCCGCGGTCCGGGAAAAGCGGCCCGATGCCCGGTTTATAGGTATCCGCTCCCGGGGCCCCTGGACCGGAGAGGAGATCATCGAAGAGGGAGAAGGCCGCGTCTGCATCCGCCAGTGCGATGCGCCGATCCAGTTCCGCATGGCCCTCTGCCGGCCTCCGGAACCGGGGACCACAATGGTGCTCATCACCCCTCTGGGGGAATCCCAACTGGGCCATGACATCCTGGTCCGGCTGGCCGGCCGCAGGCTCTTCCCCCTGGACCCGTGGCACATCGTGGGATGGCTCTTCGGAGCCCGGCGGATCGACCCCCGGGTAACGGCCCACAGTTGGATCGCGGAGATGCTCATGGAACTTGTGCCCGTGTCAG
>JAABSZ010000325.1:0-2752 GCA_011390135.1 Desulfobacteraceae bacterium
TGAACATCGACCCGGGATATCTGCTCCACGAGCGCTTTGTGCTGGCCACCGGCAAGAACTTCACCCATCGGATCTACATCGGAGAGAATATCTACGCGGATCTGACCCTGATCTTTCAGAAGGGCCGGTTTCAGACCCTGCCCTGGACCTATCCCGATTACGGGGCAGAAGAGATGATCCGCTTTCTCCTGCTGGTGCGCGGAAAGTACGCCCTGACATGGGCCAGGGCCGCATAGACTTTTATTTTCAAGCCATGATTTTCAAGCCATGATGATCCCGCATCTGCAGATCCGTATGATGAGAACATCCATCTGGCCCCAAAAGAGAATTCCCATATGATCAGAAGCATGACCGCGTACGCGCGGATCGAAAAGAGCGAAGCGGAGATGACGGCCATTGTCGAGATCCGCACCTACAACAGCCGGTATCTGGACCCGATCATCCGGATTCCGGGAACCTATCTCGCACTGGAGGAGAAGATCAAGGCCCTCCTCTCAAAGAAGCTGAGCCGGGGCCGGGTCGAGGTGCGCCTCCAGGTGAAGGATGACTCTCCGGCCGCAACCGAGTTCGAGATCGACGAGGCCAAAGCATTCGCCTACCACCAGGCCCTGCTCGATCTGAAGGAATGGTTCGGCCTCGATTCCCCGGTCACCCTGGATCATCTGGCCGGGGTTTCGGGGATCATCA
Organism: Desulfobacteraceae bacterium; assembly: GCA_011390135.1. Classification (GTDB taxonomy): domain Bacteria; phylum Desulfobacterota; class Desulfobacteria; order Desulfobacterales; family JAABSP01; genus JAABSP01. Next base: position 688 of record JAABSZ010000325.1, read on the forward strand.
GGCCGGCAGACGCGGACCCGGATGTGCAGGATCGGTGGCCCGCGGTCGAAAGCTGCATCATCGAGGCCCTGGATGCGGTCAATGAAATGCGGAAGAAGGAGGGGGATGCCCTGGCCGCGGATTTCAATGGACGGCTTGGGGCCATCGAAGAGGCCCTTTTGTCCATCGAAGCCGGCTCCGAGGGGCTTCTGGCCATGTATCAGGAGCGGCTGACCTCGCGGATCGGGGCCCTCACCAACGGCATCACCGAGATCGACCCTGCGCGGATCGCTCAGGAGGCTGCGTTTCTCGCGGACCGGAGCGACATCTCCGAGGAGATCGTCCGGGCCAGAAGCCATATCGACCAGTTCCGGGCCATCATGGATGCTTCGGAGCCTGGGGGCCGGAAGCTCAACTTCCTGCTGCAGGAGATGAACCGGGAGTTCAACACCATCGGTTCCAAGACCACGAGCGCGGATGTCTCCCACCAGGTGGTCTCGGTAAAGTCAGAGCTGGAGAAGATCCGGGAACAGGTACAGAATGTGGAATAGCGCCCGTTGCCTATGACCCGTTGAATATGACTCGTTTTATATCACCCGTTGAATATCATCAGGAGAAGCGTGAAGACAAAGACCGGAAATCGGCTCATGGAGCAGCCGCTGTTGAATGTGGGCTTCGGCAGCACAGTGGTGGCGGACCGGGTGATCGCGATCATGCCGCCCCAGTCCGCGCCCATGAAGCGGCTGAAGGACGAGGCCAAAGAGGAGAAACGGCTGATCGACGCGACCCACGGCAGAAAGACCCGTTCGGTCATCATCATGGACAGCAATCATGTGGTGCTCTCTGCCATTCAGGCCGAGACCGTGGCCCAGCGCTATGTGGCACTGACCCAAGGACAGAAGCAGGAGGAAGCTGAAAAAGATGTCCTGCTGCCGGGGTAATCTCTTTATCGTATCGGCCCCCTCGGGCGCGGGAAAATCGACCTTATGTTCGGCACTGAGAGAAGATTTCCCGGACCTGGGCTACTCCATCTCGGCCACCACCCGGAATCCCCGGGCCTATGAAAAGGAGGGGGAGGATTACTACTTCCTGTCGGAGGCCGAATTCAAAACGCGGATCGAGGAGAACAGGTGGGCCGAGTGGGCTCTGGTTCACGACAACTATTACGGAACCCCGATGGAGGAGCTGGACCGGCTGCTGCAGCGGGGGGACGTTCTGCTCGACATCGACGTGCAGGGTGCGCTGCAGATCCAGGAGCGCTTTCCCGAGGCCGTCACCATCTTTATCATGCCGCCGTCCCTGGAAGAGTTGAAGCGACGGCTGGAAAAACGGGGCGCAGATTGCCCGGAGGTAATCGAAAAACGGTTACGGAACGCAAAAGAGGAGATCGCGCAAAAGAGCCGATACCGGCACGTCATCGTAAACGACCGGCTGGAACAGGCCCTGGCGGAGCTGATCGATCTGATAAAAGCATACCGGGAGCAAAAGGCAAAGGAAAAGGGGTAAAGCACGATTCCGAGATTCTCTTCGGAGTCCATCCGGTGGCCGAAGCCCTGAGCGCAGGCCGCAGAACGGTTCACCGGATCTATGTATCGGCCGGGAGAACCACAAACCGGATCGAGCCGATCCTCTCCCTTGCAGGTTCCCGGGGGATACCGGTGGCAACGGCTGCCCCGGAGCGCCTTTTGACAATGGCCGGAAACGAGGGGCATCAGGGGATCTGCGCGGCCGTGAGCCTCTATCCCGAAGCCGATCTCGGCCAGATCCTGAACCAGACCCAGAACCATACCCAGGACCAGACCCGGAAGGCCGGTGAGGAAAAGGGACATTTTCTCCTGGTGCTGGACGGCATCGAAGACCCGCAGAATCTGGGGGCTCTGCTTCGGACCGCTCTTTGTGCCGGAGTGGATGGAGCCATCATCCCCCGGGATCGGGCCGCATCTCCTGTGCCGTCGGTCTCCAAGGCATCGGCCGGCGCGATGGAGCATCTGCTTGTGGCCACGGTGACGAATATCGCCAGAACCCTTGAGGAGCTTAAGGCTGAGGGGATCTGGATCGCGGGCCTGGCCCGGGAGGGGGAGGCGTC
>JAABSZ010000326.1:0-2742 GCA_011390135.1 Desulfobacteraceae bacterium
ATCCCCGCGCATCTCATTTTCCGCTTCTTCTTGCAGGGGGCCAAAAGAGAAATGGCCGCTGCTCTCTTCTGCCTTTTGGCCGGCGCTGGTCTTATCTTTGCCCTGAAAGGATTGGATAGGCCGGTTATGGATAAAGAGGAGATTCAGCAGGCGCTCCTGTCCGAGGAGACGGAAGCTCGTATCGATGCCTTGAAAGCGGTTGCGGCAAAGCGGCTGGATCTGGCCGATTTCCCCGCACATGTCCGTCTGGAGAAGAGCCCGGTTCTGCTGGTTCGATACTGGCTGGCCAAGGCCCTTGGGGGAAGAGGTTCCGATGCGACGCTTCCGGTGCTTCTGCGGTTGCTGGATGATCCCCAGCCCACGGTCCGGTACAATGCGGCCGCGTCTTTAGGCAAACGGAAGGATAGGGCTGCGGCCGATCCGATCCTGAACCGGCTGGGGAATTCAAATCACTGGTATGTCCAGCTCTATCTCTACAAGGCTCTCAAGAGGATCGGATGGCGCCAGAGCCCCTTGGGGTAAAGCCTTTTTTTCTTGCTGTCGGCGCGCTGCTGATCACTGAGGTTCTGGCGGGGCTGGCGGTATCGCTTGAACTCTCCTCTCCGCTTCTGGTTCTGGGGCTGCTGCGCTGTGTCCAGATCGCACTCTTTCTCTTTATCGCTCAGAATTCCTGCAAAGAGCGGCTTTATTGCATCGGACTGGGGAGCGATCAGATTCTTCCCGGCATTTTCCGGGGGCTGATCTGGGCTGGGGCCTTCGGCTTCATCGTTCTTTTCGGCGGCGGGATTCTCTATCTGCTGGGAATGAATCCTATGGCAATGGTGCGGACCCGTCTTCCCTCCGATACCGGGCAGCTTCTGCTCTATCTGACCCTGGGCGGACTCATCGGACCTGTGGCCGAAGAGATCTTCTTTCGGGGATTTGTCTACGGCTTTTTCCGGCGATGGGGAATTATGGCCGCGCTCTTGGGCAGCAGCCTCGTCTTTGTGCTAGCCCACAGCGTCACCGGGGTTCCGTTTACCCAGATGGTCGGGGGCTTGCTTTTTGCCGTCTCCTATGAGATCGAGGGGAAACTGATGGCCCCCATCACCATCCATGTGACCGGAAACAGCGCCATTTTTGCCCTCTCTCTGATGGCCGGGTGATTTTTAAGGAAATAAAAGGAGAGATCTTCCGGAAGGGAAGGGGGATTCCTCAATCCTGAAGGAAGGAAAGAACCCCCCGAGGGGGATACAGAAAAAAAGTTGTCTAAGCTGTTAAAAAATATGTCTTAGCTGTTTTCGCCTTCGATCTTCTCGGGCTCCTTCTTATCGATGTCATTTGTTGCGGACTTGAAGTTTCTAATGGCTTTTCCCATCCCCGCGCCGATCTCCGGGAGCTTTCCGGCTCCGAAGATGATCAGGATGATGACGAGTATGATGATCAGTTCCGGCATTCCGATTCCAAACATAAAAAAATTTCCTCCTGTAAAAAATTATTCAGGGGTCGGCGGCGACTGGAGTTCCCGGACAAGCCGGGTGAAGGCTTTGGTCTTGGAATAGCGGTCCATTACACTTCGGAAGTCGATCCACCGGCGCCAGGTTTCGAGCCAGACATCGTTCTGCCAGTAGTGATCCGCCTTCGCCTTTCCCTGAAGCCGCTCGATATAATCGACATACTCCTCGGAACAGCCCTCGCAGAACCGGTAGGGAACCCGCAACTGCTGGTCCGCCGGCATATTCTTCGACGGGAGCTGAATGTGACACCGTTCGCAGATGTCCGGCGCTCTGCTGTGAAGCACCTGCCGAAGGGTTCGCATCTTCCGTTCTCTGATGCGGTCCACATCCTTCTCTTTTGTATCCCGGACTTTTTCATCGAATGAGATGATATCTGCCACGTTCCGCCCTTATTAAAGATAGTCAATTCTCCACGATTCCTGTATAACACCCTATAGAGGGGGGTGTCAATCCGTATCAGAAAAAGGGGTTGAAAAGAGGCACTTTTTTTCTTATGATTATAAATTTAGCCGGTTATAAAAAGACCATCTGAAAACTTTTTTACAGACAGGAGCGAATCAATGGGTGAGGGCTTTAAGGGAGAGGGTTTCAAGGGCAACGGACATGCAACGCTGATCGGCAGTATTCCGCTGGCAGACCATATCGAGGCCAGCCGGCTCGTTTTCGACCATGCGCCGGATATTCCGGTCTGGGCTCAGTTGCCGGTCTATGCCGAGGAGGGAATGGTGCGTCAGTACACGCCGGGAATGCCGGGGCTGGCCATCGACGGTACAAAGCCTTTTATCGATACCGAATCCCCCTCCTTTTCCGAGGAGCTGCTCGGTTTTTTCGAAGAGTACATGGCCGTATCCGAAGGAGAAACAAAGATCGAGGACTCCCGATTTGCCCTGAAGCCGGATGTGGCAAAGGGGTTTTTCATCTATCAGGAGAAGCTCAGAAGCCTATCCGCAAAGCCGGTTGCCCTGAAGGGTCAGGTGACGGGGCCCATCACCTTTGCCACGGCTTTGAAAGATCAGCATTCCAGAGCCATCTTCTACGATGCCCAACTGCGGGATGCCGCAGTAAAGCTGCTGGCCCTCAAGGCCCGTTGGCAGATCCAGGCGCTTTCGGAATTCAATCTGCCGGTGATCATCTTCATCGACGAGCCGGCCCTGGCCGGTTTCGGCTCTTCAGAGTTCATCGGGATCTCCCTTGAGGAGGTCGCAGCCGCCCTCGGGGAGGTGATCGATGCGATCCATGCGGATGG
>JAABSZ010000327.1:0-2702 GCA_011390135.1 Desulfobacteraceae bacterium
CGGCCATCAAGTTCGCCTACACCTCCTTTGCTTCGGGGGAACTCAACTCCACCTCGTGGGGCCCCCGCATCTGGCCATTCAAGATCATCATGGCCCTGAGCTTCTTCTTTCTGCTGAAGCAGGGGCTGGCCAACATGCTCCGCCATTTGCGAACCCTGACCGATCCGGCCCCGGGATCATCCAACTAAGGAGGTAAAAGACCATGAGTCTTGAAGTCATGACCATCATGATGTTCGTCGTCCTCATCCTGCTCATACTCCTGGGCCATCCCCTGGCCTTCACCCTGGCCGGGGTGGCCACGCTCTTCGGCCTCATCGAAACCGGCGGCGATGCCGAGATCCTCTTCGACATGTTCGCCAACAACTGCTGGGGGCTGATGAACAACTACGTCCTTGTGGCCATCCCCCTCTTCATATTGATGGCCCAGTTGCTGGACCGCTCCGAGGTGGCCAACCAGCTCTTCGAAGCGCTCTATATCGTGCTGGGCAGCGTAAAAGGCGGGCTGGGCCTCGCGGTGGTCATGGTCTGCACGGTCTTTGCAGCCACCACCGGGATCATCGGGGCTTCGGTCGTCGCGATGGGGCTACTGGCCACCCCCGCGCTGATGCAGAAGGGTTATCAGAAGGAGCTGACCGCCGGCATTATCTGTTCAGCCGGAACCCTGGGCATCCTGATTCCGCCGAGCATCATGATGGTGGTCTACGGGGGTCTGACCGGACTGAAGGAGACCTCGGTGGGCAACCTCTTTGCCGCGGCCATCTTGCCGGGAATCATGCTTTCGGGCCTCTACTTCATCTATATCTTAATCCGGTGCAACATCAATCCTGAGATCGGCCCTCCCATCTCCAAAGAAGAGGCGGGCAAATGGAGTGCAAGGCAGAAGTGGGCCATGACGTTGAAATCCCTGATACCGCCTTTGGCGCTGATCCTTGCGGTAATGGGAACCATCCTGGCCGGCGTGGCCACCCCGACCGAGGCCGCTGGACTCGGCGCGCTGGGCGCTGCGGTGCTGGCCTTTTTCAACGGGAAGTTCAACTGGCGGGTGATCAAAGAGGCGAGCTTCGCCACCATGAAGACCACGGCGATGGTAATGATGCTCTTCATCGGCGGAAAGTTCTTCTCCACGGTCTTTTTGTCCATGGGCGGCGGCGACGTGGTCGCGGATCTGATGATCGGCAGCGGCCTCAACCGGTGGACTGTTCTCTTCATCATGATGTTCATCGTCTTCATCATGGGGATGTTCATCGACTGGGCCGCGATCCTGCTCATCACCGTGCCGATCTTCATGCCCATTGCCATGGAGCTGGATTTCAACCCATTGTGGTTTTCGCTGCTCATGTGCGTCAATCTCCAGACCTCTTTCATCACGCCTCCCTTTGGATATGCCCTCTTCTACTTTGCCGGGGTCGCGCCCAAAGGCTTTACCATGATGCACATCTACCGGGGAATCATGCCCTTTGTACTACTTCAGCTCGTGGGGCTCGGCCTTCTGGTCGCGTTCCCGTGGCTGATCACCTGGCTGCCGGCGCTCTTCTTCGGGGCATGACCTGTATATATAAGGAAACGGAAGGGAGAACCTCATGAACGAAACAGCACCGCTGGTCGATCTGTTTCGGAAGAAGGCGGAACTCGTCTCTGCGGTCGTGACCGAAATCTCGACCGCAGACGAAGCCATTGCATATACCGTGGATCTCTGCGAGAAGAAAGAGGCGTGCCGACTGCTGGTATCGGGCTGTGAAGCCCCCCTCTCCCCCAAGGCCGATGAACTCTGCGAGACCAAGGCACAGGGGAAGGTGATGGCCGCGACGGCCCTGGAGCCGGATCTTTTCGACAGCCTTTCGGAAAAATGCCGGGAGAAGGGGATTATGCTGCTCAAACAGGGGCTGCGGGAGCATCTGGCCGGCATCGACATCGGCTTTACCGAGGCCGACTACGGGATCGCGGAGACCGGAACCCTGGTCATCAATTCCTGCAGCGAGGATCTCCGCCTTTCCACCATGATCAGCGAGATCCACATCGCGCTGCTGCCGGTCGCAAAGATCCGGGAACGGGCCGAGGATATCGAGGCGGAACTCTTGCAATGGATGATCGATCCGCCGAATTATACGGCCTTTATCACGGGCGCGAGCCGGACCGCAGACATCGAACGGGTGCTGGCGCTGGGGGTTCACGGCCCCTTGGAACTCCACATACTGCTGCTGAAGGAGTAAGGGATGCAGGAAGCAAAGACGCTCAAGGGCTATAAACGAAAAGTCGATGAGGCCATGTCGAAAAAGTTCCAGCGGACCGCGCTGGACAATTTCGCGATGGCCTATCGACAGGGCCGGAAGCGGGCCTTCGAGGGGCTCGATACGGACGGGCTGATCGCCCAGATCGCGGCGGCCAAAGACGATTCCATCGCCCGGATGGAAGAACTCTATGAAGCCTTCAGGGAGAAGGCCGAAGCCAACGGCATCCGGGTTCATCTGGCAAAGACCGCGCACGAGGCCAACGAGATCATCGCCCGGATCGCAAAGGAGACCGGAACCGAAAAGATCGTCAAGTCAAAGTCCATGACGGCCGAGGAGACCCTTTTAAACCACCATCTGGAGGCCCAAGGGCTGGTCGTCACCGAGACCGATCTGGGAGAGTGGATCATCCAACTGCGGAAGGAGGGCCCCTCCCACATGGTGATGCCGGCGATCCACCTGTCGAGAAATGAG
>JAABSZ010000328.1:0-2698 GCA_011390135.1 Desulfobacteraceae bacterium
CTGGTGAAGGAATTTGCCGGGGAATCATTTTCGCCCATACTTGTCCCCCAGAGCCCGGGCCGCAGGCCCACTCTCTGTGCAGGATGCTCCCACCGGGCCGCGTTTTTTGCCATTAAAAAGGCGGCTCCCAAAGGGATCTACACCAGCGATATCGGCTGCTATACTTTGGGCTTGAACCTTGGCGCGGTCGATACGGTGCTATGCATGGGAGCGGCCATCAGCCAGGCCGCAGGGTTCTACCATACCTATAAGCATGAGAAGAAGCGGCCCGATATCGTCGCTACTATGGGGGATTCCACCTTTTTCCATGCGGGAATTCCGCCCCTCATCGACGCAGCGGTTCAGCAGGCAAAGTTCACCCTGGTTATTTTAGACAACCGCACCACCGCGATGACTGGCCATCAGCCCACCCCTTCTACCGGGTCGGGCGCATGCGGAGAACCCCTGAACAGGGTCGATATCGAGGCCATTATAAAAGGATGCGGCATTGAATACTGCCGCACCGCTTCTCCTTATGATCTGAAAAGTTTTCTTCCCCTGCTCAAGGAGGCCGTTAAATACAGCCGGGAAAAGGGACCGGCTGTGGTGATAGCCCGCCACCCCTGTATTCTGGACCGAACCCGGACCGATCTTCTACAGGAGAGATACCGGATGGAGGTCGGGGATACCTGTGATGGCTGCGGGTACTGTGTCCAGCACTTCGAATGTCCGGCGCTGATCCTGGAAAAGATTGAAGTGGATGAAGTGGATAAAGAGGATGAAGAGGAGAAGCTGGTGCGGATCGATCAGACCCTCTGCTGCGGATGCGGCGTCTGTGTCCATGTCTGCCCCAAGGGATCATTCATCGCGCATCCGATCGAAGCTTCACCGGTCGAAGTGAAGCCGGAAGAAAGAGGGAAAAAATGAACCAGCAGCAGATCCTCATCAGCGGCGTCGGGGGGCAGGGGGTGCTTTTCGTCACCCGGCTTCTGGCCGAGGCCGCGATCGAAAAAAATCTTCCGGTTCTCACCGCAGAGACCCACGGCATGGCCCAGCGGGGGGGAAGCGTGATCTCCCATCTCAAGGTGGGCGATTTTATCAGCCCCATGATCCGCCCCGGCAACGCGGATCTTCTGATTGCTTTAAAGGCCGAAAACCTGGAGTCCCACGGGGCATATCTCAAACCGGAGGGGCGGATGGTGGTCAACTCGGGAAAAGAGGCGGTCCATGCGGAACAGAAAGAAGGCCGGCAGGTTTTCCTCCCTGCGGAAAAGGCAGCCGAAGCCATCGGCAACCTCAAATCGGTCAACCTGATCCTTCTGGGATATGCCGCAGCCCAAAACGCGCTCTTCTGCACCTTTGAAGAGATCCGCTCTGTGCTGGAGAGCCGGTTTTCAAAGAATCCGAAGCTGCTCAACGCCTCGGTTCAGGCCATCGAGGCCGGGGCCGGACTCTTTTGAAGCCGCGAAACCAAAGGAGCCGGCCATGATCATCGAATCCCTGCTGGACACGGATCTTTACAAACTCACCATGATGCAGGGGGTGCTTCATCAGTTTCCCTGGGCCGAGGTGGAGTATCGGTTCAAATGCCGGACCCCGGATGTGGATCTCTCCTCCATTGCCGGGGAGGTCGAAAGGGAGATCGATGCTCTCTGTTCTCTGCGCTTTCAAAGGGATGAACTCGACTATCTGCGGAAGCTGCGCTTCATCAAAGAGGATTTTGTCCAGTTTCTGCGGCTGTTCCAGCTCAACCGGGAGTTCATCCGGATCGAAACGGGCGGGGAGAGCGAAGATAAAACCGGATTGGATCTTGTCATCAAAGGCCCCTGGCTCCACACCATCCTCTTTGAAGTGCCGCTGCTGGCCATTATCAGTGAGGTCTATTTCCAAAAGATGCGCCCGCCGGCCGATCTGGAACTGGGCCGGAAAAAGCTTTCCAAAAAGATCGAACAGGTGAGGGAGACAACGGAAGAGGGGCTTGGGCTCGTCTTCTCCGATTTCGGAACCCGCAGGCGCTACTCCCGGGAATGGCAGGGGGAGCTTCTCCAAACTCTGAAAAATTCGCTTCCCGATAATTTCCGGGGCACGAGCAATGTCTATTTTGCAAAGGAATTCAACCTCACCCCCATCGGGACAATGGCTCATGAATGGCTCATGGCGGCCCAATCTCTGGGGCCGAAACTCCTCTACAGCCAGAAGTTCGCCCTGGAGCACTGGGCCCAGGAGTACCGGGGAGATCTGGGAATCGCGCTCTCGGATGTGGTGGGCTTTGACGCCTTTTTGAGCGATTTCGACATGTACTTTGCCAAACTCTTTGACGGGTGTCGCCATGACAGCGGAGACCCTTTCGAATGGGGGGAGAAGCTCATTGCACACTATAAAACCCAGCGGGTCGATCCGGCCTCGAAAGCCGCGGTCTTCAGCGACGGCCTTACCTTTCCCCGGGCCATCGAGATCGCCCGATACTTCAAAGGCCGGATCAAGACATCTTTCGGTATCGGGACAAATCTCACCAACGACATCTCAGACAATGCCCTGCAACTGGTGATCAAGATGACCCGGTGCCAGGGAACCCCTGTGGCCAAAATCTCCGACTCTCCGGGAAAGCAGATGTGCCGAAACCAGGGGTTTTTAGAATATCTGAAATCGGTCTTTGCAAAGAAAATCCAACAATCCAAAGGAGGCTTAAGTCCATGTACAGAATCGCCAGACAAACTCT
>JAABSZ010000329.1:0-2677 GCA_011390135.1 Desulfobacteraceae bacterium
GATCGGCAAAGTCAAAGTCGAGGTACTCCAGTTTGGATCGAAATAGAAGATTTGATGCCCTGGATCATCTCTACAGTGTCTATGGCCGATTTATCGAGGAGAGGGAAAGTGCATGCAGGCCCGGATGCGCTCACTGCTGCACCCGGAATGTGACCCTGACGAGCCTGGAGGGAGTACGGATTTTGGATCACCTTTCGGATAAGGAGAAGCGCGCTCTTCTGGATCAACTGAACGCGGAAAAAGACCGGCCCAGGTTTATTCCAAAGCTGACGACCAACCGGATCGCCCGGATCTGCATCAAAGGGGATGCTCTTCCCGAAGAAGGGGATGCTGACCCCTCCTGGGGCTCCTGCCCATTTTTACAGGAGGATCATCTCTGCCCTATCTATCCGGTCCGGCCATTTGGTTGCCGGTGCATGGTCTCTGCGGTAGATTGCGGGGAGACCGGTGCTGCGGAGACCTCTCCTTTCATCATAACGGTGAACAATCTCTTTTTGCAGTATATCGAACATCTCGATGCCGCGGGGCTTTCCGGAAATTTTACGGATCTTCTCCTTTTTCTGGAAGATCCGGGCCGGGAAGATGTCTGGGCATCGGAACCCTTTTCCGGGTTCGATCCCGAATCTGCTGAAGCAGCCGGACTGATCCGGAACCATCCTGTTCCTGCGCTCATGATTCCGCCGAAGCACCGGGCCCGGATCAAGCCCATTCTCGATCGACTCGGGGCGGGCCCTTGATCAGGACTTGATCCTCAAGACCTTTGCGGCATTCCTTCCAAAGAGGTTCTTCTTCTCCTTGGCGGAGAGGCCGGCCTTGTCGATCTCCTTGAAGTACCGGGCCGGCTTGATCAGGGGATAGTCGCTGCCAAAGAGGATCTTTTCGGGCCCAGCCAGTTGAACCGCGAGCTTGTAGATCTCCGGATCATAGAGGTAGGGGGAGGCCGCGGTATCGTAGTAGATATTGGCCAGCCGCTCCTTGATCTCCTTTTTCATGAGCATGTAGAAGAAGATCCCGCCGCCCCAGTGGGCCAGGATGATCCGGTTTCTGGGAAATCGGCGGACCAGGCCGTAGATCTGCCCCAGGGTGAGAGGGGCCTTTCCCGGATAGAGGTGGCCCACGGGCTCGTTGGTGTGGACCAGCACCGGCAGATCCCGTTTCCGGCAGATCTCCATGATGGGGGCCAGCCGGTCAAGGGCATTTTGGTCGATGCCGGCCCCGTAGATGGCCAGCTCGCCGACGCCGGAAAGGCCGGCATCCAGACACCGCTCAACCTCTTCCGGGGCCCCTTCGGAAAAGGGGTCCAGGCAGCAGAAGCCGATCAGCCGCTTCGGAAACCGATTTACGGCTTCAATGATGTAGTCGTTATGGGCCTTTGCGGTCTCCGGATTCTGCCAGGGAAATCCAAAGACCACCGAAATGTCTACATTGGCTTCATCCATGGCCGAGACGATCTCTTGGGCCCCCGCGAGCTTCGATTTCGGGGATTCGTAGAGGAGTTTGAAGGCCGATTCGCTGGGGAAGTAGAGTTCCCGTTTTTCCCGGATATCGGGGGGGAAGATGTGGGTGTGGAAGTCGATGATCATGGGGTCCTCCTCGATTGTTTTGGCTCGAATTTTTTTGAGTCTTCTTCAAATCCGCATCTTGACGCGGATCTCCTTTTCTATACAATTCCGGGCGGATTTTCAACTTTATGTTTTGCAGGTCTGCACTAAAAAAAATGGATATTAGAACAGGGGAGGATTGCAGAAGAGCGTGAAGAAAGAATCTGCCCAAGAGGATGTGACGCGGCATCGGGAAACCGAGCGCCATGTGGTTCTTGTGGCTCCGGAGGTCCACTGGAACACCGGGAACATCGGCCGGACATGTCTGGGCGCAGGGGCTCATCTGCACCTGATCGAGCCATTGGGGTTCTCTTTGGGGAGCAAAGAGGTGAAGCGGGCGGGCCTTGATTATTGGCATCGGGTATCGCTTCGGGTCTGGAAGAGTTTTGAGCAATTCCGGGAGGGGATGAATCTTCAAGAGGAGGAGGTTGCGCTCTTTGCCAAACGGGGAGAGCGGCCCTTCCGGGAGCTTCCCATTCGAAAACGGCTTTTTCTGGTCTTCGGTTCAGAGACCAGAGGGCTTTCCAAAGAGATTTTAACGGCCTATCCGACCTACCATATACCGATCTCAAAGGAGATCCGATGCCTCAATCTCTCAACAGCCGCGGGCATCGCACTCTATGAGAGCCTGCGCCATGTACAGGATTTTCACCAGTGGAAGCCGGAATAAAAAAAAGATCGACCGATCGTCAGGTAAAGGAAGGTAAAGGACAATGACCAAAAGGACAAAAAAGACATAAGGGACTTGGAGGTTGCCGATATTCCGTTAAACTTTCGAGATTTTTTTTGGAGAAGTATTCGGATTTTATAATGGGATTTTACAAACGGTATATCTGTCTTTTCTGAGACCCTAAAGGGAGAAGGGGGTATAGAGAAAGGAGGGGAATGCTTCAGCACTTGATCTGTAAGGCTTCGGAAAGAACGGAAAAGGAGAAGCGCTTTCCGGCCCATCCGATATTTCCGTCGGTCTGGACCCGGAGTCGAGCGGCCGAACGGACCGTGACCTCTTTTCCGGTGAGATACCGTCCCGCGCGGTTTCCGATGGTGCCGATGGTCAATGCGCCGATGCCGATGGT
>JAABSZ010000330.1:0-2661 GCA_011390135.1 Desulfobacteraceae bacterium
CGGTCCCGCTATCGACAGGGCTTTGTCTCCGATTTTTTCTGCCGGTGGCCTGGACCGGCCTTTCATTCCCGTTCCGGATCTCCGCATCCCTTCCGCATCCATCCGAAACCCCCGCAGTATTGCTGGTCATCATCGTTTTCCCTCCTTTGATATTGCGTGATATCTGCCCATAATACCACATGGGGCGGTTCCGGATCAGCCTGAAATCATCTTTGCGGATCTGACCGGATTTCACAGCTTATGGACGACGTTCGTCACCGTTTTATCCGCACTCCCTTTAGGAAATCAAGAGGCGATTATCGTTTCTTGACTTTCACGCTACGCTGGGACATATCTATGCCGGCTATTTTTTTATAGTACCAGCCCCCGTATCCGCTTTTCGGTCATGACGTGGGGTGATAAAAATCAGCCATTTTGAGGAATCGAAGCTGCGTCCACTTCCGTTCCCTCCGGATAGGTGATTTGCAGATACCGCATCATGCTGATAATAAATTGAATCCATATTTCCTGCCGATGTTGTTGGCGGGAACAAAAACGGACGCACTTTTGGACGCCGGTTTTGGCCCATTTTTATCACCCCAGTCATGACGCAAAGCTCCCCCAAAACAGATCGACGATTTGCATGAAGAGAGGAAAAGAATGAAGCAGATGAGTTTCCAGAACAAATTGATCGCCTCAATTGTAGTGATCTCGGTTTTCTCCATCGGAGCGCTTGCGGCCGTCTCCTATTCGGTGGCAAAAGAGAAGCTGCTCGTCCAGCAGCGGCACAACCTCCGGAATTCGGTTCATAAGACATTGGATGAAATGAGCTTCTGGATGGAAGATCGGATGAGGGATGTGATCCTGTTTTCCGAAAACGGCGTTTTTCAGGCTGCCGTCATGGAAAACCGGATGGATGAGGCAGAGGCTCGGCTCAAGCGCTTATACGAACTTTCCAAATTCTACGAGAATATTTTTATTACAGATACCGATGCAACAGTTCTGATGGATTCCCTTTCAGGACAATCAGCGGGCATGGAACTGAAAGACATACCCGGTTTCCGGGAGAATCTGGAAGCCGCAAGACGGGGAGAGACTGCCAGCGGGTATGTTCAGCTTTCTCCGGTTACCGGAAGGCCAGTGGTGGTCATGACTGCGCCCATTGTATTCGAGGGCCGCTATATCGGCATCATCGGAACGGCACTGGATCTGATCACTTTTGCAAACGATTATATCCGCAATATCCATATCGGGGAGTCAGGATATCTCTTTATGGCCGATGCCGATGGAAGGATTATCCTTCATCCCGATACGGACCGAATCCTGAAGCAGAATCTGTCGGATCTGGGGCTGGACAACACCATTACAGCCAGGGATGAACTGGCATTTTTTTCAGGCGGAGAGAAGCGAATCGGCCATGTGATGACCTACGAGCCCAAGGGCTGGAAGATCATCGCATCTGCCCCGGAATCAGATTTCCTCGAACCCATCACAAGCATGCGCAACTGGATGATCCTTCTGGGGATTTCCGCTATCCTTCTGCTCTGCATCGCCGCATGGCTGACCACTCGCAAGGTCTTTTTTGTCATCAAGGGCTCCATTGAAGAACTGGAGGGGATGAGTCTTCAGATCGCAGCGGCTGCCGACCAGGTCTCCATCTCCAGCGGACAACTGGCCGAAGGCTCCTCCCAGCAGGCCGCATCCCTCCAGCAGACCTCTTCCACCTTAGAAGAGATGGCCTCCATGACACAGGCCAACGCGAATAATGCCCGGCAGACAAAGGCTATCGTCAACGAATCCAAGGCCGATATGGATGCTGCAAACCAGGCAATGGGGGACCTCACCACCTCCATGAACGATATTACCGATGCGAGCCGGGAGACCCAGAAGATCGTAAAGACCATCGATGATATCTCGTTCCAGACCAATCTTTTAGCCCTGAATGCGGCTGTGGAGGCGGCCAGAGCCGGGAATGCCGGCGCAGGCTTTGCTGTAGTGGCCAATGAGGTTCGGAATCTGGCTCTGCGGTCTACGGAATCTGCCCGAAACACCGCAGGGCTTATCCAGGGAACCGTGGAGAAGATCGAAAACGGGGCCCGGATCGTGGGAAAGACCGACGAGATCTTTACCAAGGCGGCCCAAGGGACCGCGCGGATCGAATCCCTGGTGGAGGAGATTTCGGCCGCATCCACGGAGCAGGCCAGCGGCATCAGTCAGGTCAACCGGGCGGTGTCGGAGATGGATCATGTCACCCATCAGAATGCAGCCAGTGCGGAGGAATCGGCATCTGCCGCCCAGGAGCTGGAGGCCCGGGCCCAGGAGATGAAAGGGGTGGTGGATCGCCTCATGACGCTGCTGGGGGACCGGAAAAGAAAAGAGCTTGGTCATAAGTTCGGCCACATGCCGGATCTTCCAGCTTCTGACGTTCCTATCACCTCGATCTGCAAAAAGGGGTTATCATGAGTTTTTTTCGGAGATCCAGGCGACCGCGATCAGCAGGACAAAAATAAAAAGCGGGATCAACCCGCCCCCGATCACCTTGGTTTTCAGGTTCACTTCCATTCCTACGGTTCCTTTCTCCTGAAGGATTGCGATGGTTTGGGGTGGGCTCTTCCTTCACAGCTTATGGATCACGCTCGTCACTACGCCCCAAATCTCCACCTCCTGACCGTCGATCCGGAT
>JAABSZ010000331.1:0-2598 GCA_011390135.1 Desulfobacteraceae bacterium
GAAGAGGAGATCACCCACTTTCACATCCCCGATACCCCCTTTGCAGAGAGCGAACGGCGACAGATCTTCTTTGGTGCGGCTATCGGGATTCCCACCTTCTATGTACGGCAGAACACCAAAAATCTATTCATGCTCGATATCCTCAAACGGGTCAGAAAGAGCCGGCCCAGCCGGCGGTACAAGGGATTCATCCGGGTTTACAACATCGAATACCGGCGGGCTCTGGTGGAGCTGCTGAAGGAGAAGGCCGCGGACCTGATCGAGATGATGTCGCTTAAGGAGACGATCGAGGATCTTTCAGATAGGATTGAAAACCCCGGGACCGCTTCTGTTTCCGGCAGGCTCACCACTTCGATCCTGGAGGAGGCCGGGGGAACTTCGCCCATGAAGCTCTCCGGATGGGAGTTCAACACCGCGGCCGAACGGTATTACCGGACCCGGCTCCGGTCCCGCCACATCCGGGAGGGGCTGCATCTGCTGCTCGATGACCTGACGCTGCTGGAACAGTATGCGATCCTGGACAGATACGACTGCAGGGAGTCCCTGGCTGAGGTCTGTCCGGAGAAATCCCCCGGAAACTTTTTGGAGGCGATATGGAAGGATATTCTAAACCGCGATGTGAAGTCCCAGGACCTGCTCCGGCTCATCCATCTGACCCTGCTGACCATCGAGGTCGACCGGAAGCGTACACAGGAGAAGAGATCATGAGGGATCATGCTGAACAGATCCATCAGTACATCGAAAGGACCACGGGCGAAATCCGCACCGAAACCTTCTTCAGGGACCAAATCGTCCGCACCCTCTATTCCCGGAAGAACGAAAGCGGGGGCCATCTGATGCGGATGCTCACCTCCGCGCAGATATCCTCGCTGCTGGGCTATCTGGCCTATGACCTTTCTCTGGGAGCAAAACTGGGGGGCGGAAACGGTTTTTTAAAGGAATTGGGCGCGGACCTTTCAGAATGTGCCGAGCCCCTGCATCGCCTCGATACCCCTCGCAAGGTCTTCGAAAGGAAGATCCGCTATTGGGAGAGAAGGCCCATGCCCGAGGCCAATGACCGGATCGTCTCCCCTTCGGACGCCAAGGTGCTGACCGGCTCGTTCCGGGAGGATTCCCCGCTCTTCATCAAGGAGAAGTTCTTCGACTACCATGAACTGATCGGCTCCGGAAAGGCGCGGTGGCTGAAGACCTTTGCCGGCGGGGATTGGGCACTTTTCCGGCTGACCCCGGAGAAATACCACTACAACCATGCGCCGGTTTCGGGCCTGCTGGTCGATTTCTACGAGATCGAAGGGAATTACGCGCCCTGCAACCCGTCTGCGGTGATGGCAGCCGTCTCCCCCTATTCCCGGAACCGGCGGGTGGTCAGCATCATCGACACCGATACGGCCGGCGGAACCGGGGCCGGCCTTGTGGCCATGATCGAGATCGCGGCCCTCATGATCGGCCAGATCGTCCAGTGCTGTAGCCAGAGGGAATACGAGGACCCGCAGCCGATGCAGATCGGGATGTTTTTGGAAAGGGGACAGCCCAAGAGCCTCTTTCGGCCCGGCAGCTCCACGGTGCTGCTGGTCTTTGAAAAAGGACGGGTCCTTTTCAGCCGGGATCTGGAGGAGAACCGGACCCGGTGGGGGGTGAAGAGCCGGTTCACGGACGGGCTGGGTGGCCGAACCCTTGTGGAGACCGATGTGGCGGTCCGGTCAGAGATCGCGGCGGCCCTTTGAAATCAGGATTGGATCATCATTTTGAACAGATTGAACAGACCACTTTGAACATACCACTTTTAACAGGAGGAACTTCAGATGGCAGATGAACTCTTTGTAACAGGATTCGGTTTGCTGATCGGGCTGGTCTTTTACTGGGCCTTCAAAAACCTTCCCCGTGAGGGGTGGCAGATATTCATGACCCGGCCGGCCCAAAGCGACGGAAACGGCGGATGGCTGGGGGAGAATCTCACCTATTACGGGTTTTTCAATGCCTGCGCCTATACATTGGCCGTGGCTGTCTTCTTTGTTTTGATGGGCGCCGCGGCCGCGCCGCTCTCCGCGCTATTCGTGGTCGTGATCCTGCTGCTGGCTGTATGCATGCCGGCCTCGCGGATCATTGCGAGGATCGTGGAGAAGAAGCGGTTCACCTTCACCACGGCCGGGGCCTCCTTTGCCGGCATCGTCACGGCCCCGTGGATCGTGCTGCTGATGGACCGGTTCGGGGAATTCGGGCAGGTCCCCTCCCACGCGATGGACCCGATGGCACTGATGGCAGCCCTCTCCATCGCATACGCCTTTGGCGAAGGGGTGGGACGGCTGGGCTGCATCAGCTTCGGCTGCTGCTACGGAAAGCCGTTGTCAGATGCACCGGAATGGATGCGGAAGCTCTTCGGCAGACACTGCTTCACCTTTTCCGGAAAGACCCGAAAAGTCTGTTACGCGGGTCATCTGGAGGGGAAGCCGGTCATCCCGATCCAGGCCGTTACCGCAGTACTCTACTGCGGGGCCGGTCTGATCGGCATCTATCTTTTCCTGAAAGGCTTCTACTCAACGGCCTTCTTCTTTTCCCTGCTGGTCACTCAGGTCTGGCGGGTGCTGTCGGAGTTCTTGC
>JAABSZ010000332.1:0-2594 GCA_011390135.1 Desulfobacteraceae bacterium
GATCGTCATTCCCACTGCATTGGCAAAATAGACGGCCCCCATCAGCAGGGGGTTTGAAGCCGAACCATAGGAGAGGCCGGCAAAGGCAAAGAGCAGGCTAGACACCAGCAGCACCCCCAGGGGCCGGTTGAAATCCCCATCGGCCGGCATCTCCTTGAAGAAATCCCTGGGCTTTGTCAGCAGCCGGTTTACCGACGAGAAGTAGTAGCCGATGGTGAACGGTCGCTTCTCCATAATTTACTCCCTTAATTTGCTCCCTTTTCAGGAAAAGAATCCGAACCGGGTCAGAATGCCCCACAGAAGCATGAGAAGCGTCAGTCCGAAGAAGATCTTCCGCTCCAGAGCCCTGGTGAAATAGAGGCGGCCCTCTTCATAGAGGATCGCCTTCTCCTCTTTTTTCCTGTTTTCTCTCAAATCTCTGAACATGATTTTTCTCCTTTCCGTGTTGCAAGGGGGCGGGAGAGGATTCCCGCCCAGGTAATGCAGTGGCGTCAGAATCCCGGCAGCTCCCCGAAACCCCGGGTCGCCCAGTAGAGCGCGGTCATGGCCAGCAGGAGGATGTTGGCCACAAACCAGATGGGAATTCCCACCCGCAGGTAATCTTTGGGCTCCAGATAGCCGCTGGCATAGACGATGGCGTTGGGCGGCGTGCCGATGATCAGACAGTAGGCAAATGAGGATGCGATGGCCGTAGACATGGCCATAAAGGGCAGAAAGGTGGTCCCCGGATGGACCAGGCCCGCCATGTTCAATGCGATGGGGCCCACGGCCGCAGCAGCCGGGCCGTCGGCCATCAGGTTGGTGAGCACTGCGGTCAGACCGTTGGAGATGGCCATGAGCGACAGCCCTGAATCCATCCCCAGCGGGGCCAGCCCATTGATGACGCTTCGGGCCAGCCAGTAGGCCGCGCCCGTCTCATCCAGCATCCGGCCGAAGATGATCGCACCGGCATAGAGCCAGACAACGCCCCAGTCCACCTTCTCCTGATAGTCCCGCCAGTTGACGATCCCAGCGAGGATATAGGCTACAGCCCCCGCGACCGCAATGACGCCGATGCCGAGCCGCACCGGATAGATCCCCAGATTGTAGAATTCCTTTTCCGTGAACCAGCCGAAGACCATCACCACGAAGATGACCAGCGCGATCATCTGCTGGCGGTTCCATCCGCCCATCCGGCTGATCTCTTTGCGCAGATGATCCATGGCCGGGGCCAGGGAGATGACCCGGGGTTTGAAGCGGAAGTTGAGGATGATCCAGGTGATGGGGATCATGATGAGCAGATAGGGAAAGCAGTAGGTCACCCACTGGAGATAGCCGATGTCCATGCCGAACATGTCGGTGAGGTAGGTCATCATGATGACGTTTCTCGCGCCGCCCGAGGGCGCGCCGGGGCCGCCGATGTTGCAGGCCATGGCGATCGCGATCATCATCATCTTGGCCAGCTCCAGATCTTCCGGGATCTCGTCGGTCAGGCTGTTCTGGTACAAGAGCATCCCGATGGGCAGAAACATCGCGGCCAGCGCGTGATCCGAGATAAAGGCGGCCAGCGGCGCGATGATCATAAAGAATATCAAGGTGATCCAGCGGACATTGGGGACCGCAAGGCGATTGAACATCATCAGGCAGACCCGCTTGTCCACCCCGGTCTTGACAAAGGCTGCGGCAAACATGAGGCTGCCCATGATGAACCAGACCGCATCGTCCCAGTAGAGCATGGCCACCTGCTGCCGGGAGACCACCCCGGTGAAAACCAGGATCAGACCGATGCAGAAGGAGACCCCGGGAAGGGGAATGCACTCGGTGAGAAAGCAGAGCACCACAAATGCCCCCATCGCGACGGCCACCTTGATCTTCCATGCGCCCTGGTCCGCGGTCTTCCGCTCCCGGTCCGACAGATCCTCGTACCGGAGGCCCTCCTTGCGCAGCTCCAGGGCATTCTTCATCATGCCCGCATAGGCCTCATCAGTGACATTCTCTTTCACATACGCGTATGCCCGGTTGAAGTTGGTCTCATCTGCGGGGATCTTGTTCTTCTTCACCCATTTGATGTCCCGCTGCAGGAAACGGTTTTTGGTCAGTGCGCCCATCTGCATGTTCTGCTCCATCATCCGGGCCACGATCAACTGCCACTGCTGGGCATCATGGGCCGGCACCTGGAAGAGATCATTGGTGATCCGCTTTACCACCGCCTCCGTGCCCAGGCTGTACTCCACCCCCACATCCTTCATCCCGTAGGGGGTGGGCAGCAGCAGGATGAGAAAAAAGAGGACCACTGGAATCGAAAACATCTTCCAGTCCACATATTTATCGTATCCGGTGACCTTTTTCTTTCCTTCTTTTGTCATTGTCTTCTCCTTGTTCGACGGCCCAAGCCGCGCATCTCCCTGTTGCCGTTCAGACGCTCATCCGATCAGACGCTCATCTGAAGTGATGAGAACGACATCTGCCGCTTTGCCACATTGAAAAAATTTCCCGAATCAGAACGGGATCGGATTCGAATCAAATTTGAATCAGAGCAGAATATTGCACATCTCAAAGAAGAGTTCCTGCTCCCGGACAACCCCGATCACCTTTCCCCGGGCCGTCACCACGAT
>JAABSZ010000033.1:0-25848 GCA_011390135.1 Desulfobacteraceae bacterium
AAAAGCCGTGGCCCTGCACAACATCACAGCGGTCGATCCGGGTAAATACGATTATATCGTTGCCCTCTGCGCCTCCTGCGCGTCACACCTGAAGGAGGACTATCCCCAGCTCCTCCGGCAGGAGATGGAAAATGACCCGGGGCTGAAAAGGAAGGTCGAGGCATTTGCCGAAAAGATCATCCCCTTCAGTGCGCTGGTGCATGATGTTCTGGGCCCTCCGGAAAGAGAAGCGGGAACCCAGATCCAGGAAAAGGCGGGGATGGGCAACAAAGAGCAGAAGAAGGTGACGCTCCACTCCCCCTGCCATCTCTGCCGGGGGGTAACGGTGAAGGATGCGCCTCACAATCTCATCCGGGAGGCGGGTCATGAATTTCTCCAGGCCGAGGAAGAGGAGACCTGCTGCGGTTTCGGCGGAACCTATTCCGCGAAATTTGCCAATGTATCTGCCGAAATCCTGAAACGGAAACTGGATGATTTCGAAAAGACCGGCGCGGAAATGATCGTCACGGAATGTCCCGGCTGCGTGATGCAACTGCGGGGCGGAATGGAGAAGCGAGGCCGGGATATCGAGGTGAAGCATATAGCCGAGCTGCTTTCGGACCAAAAATAATGACCCTGCTGTAGATTCGGTCACGAAATCCGCAATGGCAGATTGCGCACCCCTTACCCGCATCAAGGGGATGGGCTGCGTTCCGGGAATCTTTTCTTTCCGGAACGCAGCCTTTTTCGTTTACGCCTCCGCATAGGTTCTTCGGGAAGAAAACGGCGGAAAGCTGTCAAGAGGCCGGGCAGGTCCCAGGTTCCGCCCTGTTCGATTCAGCGCGTTGTGGATGCTGGAGCCGATCTCCGTAATGGACGGCTTTGCATCGAAGATATAGCCGTCGGCCAGAAAGAGCCTTGCATCATCCTCGCACCGGCTGTCGCACCCGGCCAGAACCACCGGAAGGTGGGGGGCCTTCATCTTGATGTTGAGCAGAACGTCCCAACCGTATGCTCCGTTGAGGGATAGGTTCAATACCACAAGATCGACCTGGTTGCGGAGAATCTCCTCCCATACCGAATCGGGTTCGGTCGTAGTGATCACATGGTGGTTTCTTCCGAGCCGCTCTCGGATCGCGCGGTCCGGTATCCAGTTTCGGTCATCGACGATCAAAATATTTGCCATATCTCACCTGCCTTTTTATCCTACAGGACATTGCCCATTAAAAATCGCTGAATCTCTTTCCGGATGATCGGCGGGGAAAAACTCATCCGCTCGATGCAGTCGGGACAGAGCAGGAATTTATTTTCGGCCACGACGCACATCTTCTCCGAGTCCCCATTGCAATCGCACATCTCGCACCGATTGACCCATGCACCAGTCTTTGACCTTTCCACTTTCGACGCCATTTTCCATCCTCCTTTTCGGTAAAAAGCCGTTCTTCCGCCATACGCTCTTTTCTTTCCCCTGTTATCCTTCCTTTTTTGGAGCGGACCCGGTCGGGAAGAGACGGTATGGGAAGCGGCTGAAGAAAATCCGAAAATCCTGTGCTGCTCTTTTTCCTCTATTATAATGGACTATTTCCCCATGACAATCGGGGAAAACCTGAATTTTTACTTCAAAAAGGAGGATTCTTTAAGTGTCGAGTGAAATGACGCCCTCTCGGATGGAGAGCTTGATGAGGGCCGCGAGGTTGTCGATCTCCAGCTTTTTCATGATGTTCTGGCGGTGGGTTTCCACGGTTTTGATGCTGACGTTTAGGTGGGAGGCGATATTCTTGACGCTCTTGCCCTCGGCGATGAGCTGAAGGATCTCCCGCTCACGGGGGGTGAGCAGATTGATGGGGGAATCGTCTTCGAGCTGATGCAGCAGGCACTCCTTGACGATCCCGGAGATCAAAGGGCTCAGGTAGGTCTGCCCCCTGGACACGGTCTGGATGGCCAGAATCAGCTCCTCGGATGCGCAGTCCTTGAGCAGATATCCCGATGCCCCGGCCCTGAGCATCCCGACCACCTGACGCCGGTCCGACAGCATCGACAGAGCGATGACGCGGATCTCCGGCTGATCGTCCAGGATCTGTCGGGTGGCCTCCATGCCGTTGAGATCGGGCATGTTGATATCCACGATCATCACATCGGGCTGGTGCTTTCTGGCCAGGGCAACGGCCTTTCGACCGTTTTCGGCCTCGGCCACCACCGAAAGATCCGGATGCTTGTCCAGAATGGCCCGAAGCCCGTCCCGGATGATCTTATGGTCATCGGCCAGAAGAATACGAATGGTCATCGTCGATCATTCAACTTCATTCTTTGCTTTGGGGCATCAGCCCTGCGTAGGTAACGGCCTTTTGAAAGGCCGAGATCTCTTCTCCAAGAGCATCCATTATGGGAGCAACGCTGTCTAAATCCCCTTCAAAGGTCTCGATCTCCATGGCCAGACGGGTCATCCGATGGGCTGATACGTTCTGTGCGCTGCCTTTGAGGGTGTGGGCGCTGCCGTGGACGAGCTTAGGATCGCCGGTCTCCATTCCCTTCCGCATCTGCGCCATCAGCTCTTCGGTCTGGGAAAAGAAGATCTGCAGGGCCTTTACCATAAAAGCCCTGTCGCACATCATCTGTCTCGTCATCTCGGCCTCATCAAAGACCGCTTCCAGACCATCCCCGCCGCGGGTTCCCCGGCTGTTTCGACCTTCTTTCATGACTCGCCAACCCTTTCATGACTCGTTAACCTGGCTAGGATTTTGATTAACAGAGCGCTGCAACATCTAAGGTATAGTATACCATTCTTTTCATATTTTTCGAAGAGATTCACCGGTGAACCGCGATATATCGGCAAAAAGAGGCGATATATCATCAAAAAGAGAGGAGAAGAGAAAAAAGAGGCGGCCCCAAAGCCGCCTCCAGAGGAATAGATTGTGAGCCATTTTATGCGGGGGATTTTTCAGCCTTCGCGCGGACCCCCGCGTTGAATTTCTCCGCATTGATGACAAACCGCTCATGGGTTCCTTCGGAGATCTGATCCTCACCATCGTCCGCAACGATTTTGAAGGTGAGCTTTCGGC
Source organism: Desulfobacteraceae bacterium (assembly GCA_011390135.1). GTDB lineage: Bacteria > Desulfobacterota > Desulfobacteria > Desulfobacterales > JAABSP01 > JAABSP01. The sequence goes on from JAABSZ010000033.1 coordinate 3,039, forward strand.
CCTCCACCTTTTCAAGGGTTCCTTTCACGGTGACAGTGAAGCCGGGAGGGGTGGCCGCGGTATGGTCTATATTGATGCCGACCCCGACCGTCTGCTCTTTGGGCCAGTCCAGGTGCGGGTTCATGGCCTGGATGCAGGCGTATTCGAAAAGCCCCACCATGAATCCGGTGGCAAAGACCTGGGGCATCTGCTGCAGCTCGTCGAAATCATAGAGGTGAGGAACCGTCTTCTCCTCTGGAACCGTATAGGTGTATTCGAATGTCAGGCCGGGTTTCAGGGAATCTTTCATGGTGATGCCTCCGTGATTGAAGAATTCAAGATTTCATTTCACAAGTTTTCATTTCAAAGGTCAGATATCGATCAATTCCGTTCAAAGGTCAGATGTCGATCAGTTGCGTATCTTCATGGGAGTAGGGAGGGGAGCAGCAGCAGAGGATCTTCAGGGGAACATGGCCGGTGTTTCGGATCTGGTGGGCAGCCCCCGGCGAAATCGGGACCGTATCGCCCGGCTCTACGGCAAAATGTTCCCGCCCCAGGATCATCTCCCCCTGTCCCGCTGTGATGTGGTAGATCTCCTCGGCCTTGGGATGTCGATGTGGGGCCGTCTCGCCGCCTACAGGAACAATTGCTTCGGCAAGACTTTGGGCCTTTGCCGAGTGATGATCCGGATGGCAGAGTTCCCGGACCGTCGATCCGTCTTTGGTGGTATAGGGGATGATATCGTCGTAACGGCTCTTCAGGGTCATCTTCATGTACCGGTTGGTCATCTTCTTGTACCGGTTTTACCGGCTCCGCAATTCAACCTCTTGGATCTACTGATCTTGGATCTACTGATCCGCTTTTAGATCTACTGATCCGGACTTCGCTCTCGAATCCGTTCAATAATCCGTTCAATGGCCTCAGCCGCGGCATCCCGGACTTCCGAACCGTAGGGCCTCTTCAGGATCTCCTCCAGACGGGGCAGCAGCTCTTCATCGCCGATCTCCCCCAGCATGTAGAGGATATCCCCCTGCAGGGTGGCCTCGGAGATCATGAAGCGCTCCCAGAGGTTTTCAACGGCCTGTCGGGCCAGTTCCGGGACCTTTTCCGCTACATACTCCAAGGTCACGATCGCACCCAGCCGGGTGGGCCATTTTTCGTGAAAGAGGAGTTCATAGAGGGCATCGAAGATCCGGCCGTGGTCCACCATCATCTGCGCGACCCCCTCGGCCTTTCCCTCCTTGATGATCCCCTCGATCGCGTCGGGGCTCAACCGGGAGGGGTCTCTGTCGGCAATCATCCCCGCAACCTCCTCGGCCCGGACCCCGCCGGTCCACCGGAACGCATTGTCCAGTATCAACGTAGGCACGGCTTTGACGTCGTCGGCCTCGGCCATTTCCGGAAAGAGGGTTCCATCGATGATGGCAAGCTGCACCCGGTCGCCGGCAAAGGGAAAGGGGGCAAGGGTCTGCACCAGACTCGGGCAGAAGGGGCAGTGCTGGGAGACATAGAGTTTCAACCGCACCGGCAGATCGACCCGGGAGAGGCTCTCCTTTACCCGATCTGAAAGGAGAAGGCGATCTTCGTTCTCACTGCCGTTTCCGGCCATCTCCAGGAGATCGAGAAAGGGCAGCAGCTCCGCAGCCAAAGGAATGGCATGATAGAAAAGCCCTTTTCCCACCCCAATGGCCGGCCGCGCGCCCATCTCGCCCTCTTTTTTGACGATTCGAACCGAAGGCGCAAGCCGCGCGAGATCGCCGCAGAAGATCTCCAGATCCTTTGAGCGCTCATCATCGGTTTTGATGAGCAGGATCTCGATCTCCCCGGACTCCTTTGCCCCATGCCATCGGAGAATCTGCTTCTCCTCGTTGGGACTCATATTCAAATTCTTCTACTCGATCCTGTAGGCCGGCTCGGTCACCCGTTCATTTTTGCATTTAGGGCATCGACTGGGCCGGCCATATTTCTTTCGGGTTTCAAAGACATAGCCGCAGGGAACGCACCGGGGCGGGTCGATGACCAGCTTTTTCCCCTGCCCCGATGCCGACTTCGCCACATGGGGAAGGTGTGCAAAGACCTCCTTCTCCGGGATGGAGACGAGCTTTGAGATATCCTTCGGCGTCAAAGGTCCTGCATCTGCCAGCAATTCCATAATCTGCTGCCGAACCGTGGTCATCTATTTCTGCTGCTTCATCCGGCATTCCTTGTCCCATTCGGGGCAGACCTCAGCCCGATCCTTATCGAATTCCGCCTGACATTCGCCGCAGCTCATGTGAAAATTGGGCTGATCTCCGTACCGCTTCTCGATCTCCTCTTCGGAGAGTACCGTCAGAAACGAACATCCGCACTGGGGACAGGCCCCTTTCATCTCGAATCGTTTTTTGGCCATTTTTACCTCCTGTCGGCTGTAAAAGCCGATGGTTTATGTTTATGCCGTTCTGCGACAACCTCATTCGGAAAGTTTCCCCAGAAGCCGTTCGACAGTCTCCTTATCCAGAATCTTCTCCTCCAGAACCGTCCGGCGAACCGTCCTGCCGGTTTCATAGGCTTTTTTGGCCACTTCCGCTGCTTTATCATATCCTATCTCGGGAATCAAGTTGGTAGCCAGCGCCAGACTCTTTTCGATATAGCCTGTGCTGACGGCCGCGTCCGGCTCGATTCCCCGGATACACTTCTTTTCAAATGTCCGGCAGGCGGTACTCAAAAGCCCGATGGACTGCAGAAGATTGTGCGCGATGAGCGGCATCATCACGTTGAGTTCAAAGACCCCGGACATGCCGCCCATGGTGATCGCGGCATCATTTCCCACCACCTGCGCGCAGACCTGAAGGACAACCTCGGGAATGACCGGATTGACCTTGCCCGGCATGATGGATGATCCGGGCTGAAGCGGAGGAATCCGGATCTCGCCGATGCCGCACCGGGGGCCCGAAGCCAGCCATCGGATGTCATTTGCGATCTTGGTGAGGCTCACAGCGACGGTCTTCAAAACCCCGCTCATCTCCACGGCCGCGTCCTTTGCGGCCTGGGCCTCGAAATGGTTTCGGGCCTCATGGAAATCGATCCCGGTCTGGATTGCGATCCTTTTGATCACCTTTTCCGCAAAGCCGGGGCGGGCGTTGATGCCGGTTCCCACTGCGGTTCCGCCGAGGGCCAGCTCCCGGAGCCTCGGGGATGCGGATCGGATCCGCTCGATCGAAAGCTCGATCTGCCGCGCGTATCCGGAGAACTCATGGCCCAAAGTCATGGGAACCGCATCCTGAAGATGGGTTCTGCCGATCTTCTTCACCCAGTCAAAGGCTCTGGCCTTTAAAGACAATGCCCCATAGAGCCCGTCGAGGGCAGGAAGGAGCTTTCCTTCGATCTCCTGAAGGGCCGCGATGTGAATGGCAGACGGAACCGTATCGTTGCTCGACTGGCCCGTATTTACATGATCATTGGGATGAACCGGAGATTTGCCTCCCTTTTCTCCGGTGAGGATCTCGTTGGCCCGGGACGCGATCACCTCGTTCATGTTCATGTTGGTGGAGGTTCCGGAGCCGGTCTGGAAGAGATCCACCACGAACTGATCGTCGAACTTCCCGGTCAATACGTCATCTGCGGCCATTTCAACGGCATTTGCGATCTTCTCCCCGATGACGCCCAGCTCGGCATTGACCGGGGCCGCGCATTTCTTGATCAGGGCAAGGGCGTGGATGAAGGGCAGCGGCATTTTTATGCCGCTTATGGGAAAGTTCTCCGCGGCCCGCTGGGTCTGCGCGCCGTAATAGGCATCTTCGGGAACCTGAACGGTTCCCATCGAATCCCGCTCCTCTCGATATTTCATTCACCGCCCTTTATTTTTAAAGACAAAGCGACCCTGCAGAAGAGCAGGGTCAGCCGATATTTCCGCCCTCGCCGGACAAAAGGCCGGCAAGGGGGCGTTTTTGTCAATAAATGTTTTTGTCAATAAATATGGATATGAGGGCTGCCTATTCGTTCCTGCGTTTGATATTGTCCCTGAGCTGTGCGATCTCGATGCCCAGCGAAACGCACTGTGTGCCTTCCATGCAGGCATCGGCATCCGGCTCCGGGAGATAGTGGCGCAACTGCTGCTGGTCCTTTTTGAGATCCACCACCCAGTGCTTCTGTGCCTCGTCATATTCCACATTCACGTCAATGCCGCACTCCCCGACATCGGGGTAGATCGCCTTGATCTTCTCGCATAGCTCCTCTTTTTTCGACATGGCTGCCTCCTTTCGTTGGTTTTGCACCATTTCCGTAAAAAAGTATAACACACCGGAGGAGGCTCGTAAAGGATCTAAAGATAACCGATTGGAAAGTAAGAACAACTTGCTTTTTTTTTCCGGATGTGGCAAATAGAAAAATATGGAGGGAAAGCTTCACAGAATCGAGTCGGAGCTGAAGCGGCGGATCGAGGAGCGATCTGCGGCGCTGGTGAAGGAGCGGAATTTCATCTCAGCCATTCTGGATACGGCAGGCGCGCTGATCCTTGTGCTGGACCGGGAGGGGAGGATCATCCGGTTCAACCGGGCCTGCGAGGACTCTTCGGGATATGCCTTCGAGGAGGTGAAGAACCGGCGGATCTGGGATCTTTTCATGATCCCCGAAGAAGTGATGCCGATTCAGGCGACATTTAAAAACATCATCGACGGGAATTTCCCGGGAAAACATGAGAGTTTCTGGGTGACAAAGGAGGGGGATCGGCGCCGGATCGCCTGGTCCACCACGGCCCTTTTCGATGATGAGGGAAAGCTGGAGTATGGGATCTGGATCGGGCTCGATATTACGGAACGGAATAGAGCAGAGGAGGATCTCCGGGCAAGCGAAGAGCGGTATCGGGCCCTGCTGGAAAATGTCAAGGATGGGGTGGCGCTGATCCGTAAAAGAAAGATCGTTTATGCAAACGATGCCTTTCTCTCCATGTTCTGCCACCAGACTGTGGAGACGCTGGAAGATACTGATATCGTTCAGTTGGTGGCGCCCGATTTCCGGAGCCGTTTTGTTGAGCTGCTGGATACCGCGCTGGACCAAAAATCGTGGGGGCTTACCTTTCGGGGGCGGTGTCTTAGAAAGGACCTAAACGACATAAACGACATAAAGGACGGAAAGGACGGAAAGGACGCGAAGACCGGGAAGGACGGGAGCGATTTCTGGGCCGAGATCCTGACCAGTGCGATCCGGCATGAGGGGGCTCCTGCGATTCTGGCAACGGTTAGAGACATCACCGAGAACATGCTCTGGGAGCAGGCCATCAAAGATGAGGCCGAGTATTTCCGCAGCGAAAACGTGCGCCTCAAATCCTCCATCGGAGAGCGGTACCGGCTGCTGGAGATCATCGGCAAGAGCCCGGCCATGCAGAAGGTCTATGAACGGATTCTGGATGCCGCGGCCACGGACGCGGGGGTCATGGTGCTGGGCCGCTCCGGAACCGGAAAGGAACTGGTGGCAAAGGCGATCCACGAGCTGAGCGGCAGGGCTCAAAAGCCTTTTGTGCCGGTCAACTGCAGCGCGATTGCCGAAACCCTCATCGAAAGCGAATTCTTCGGCCATCGGCGGGGGGCATTTACGGGCGCGCATGCGAACAAGGAAGGATATCTGGAGGCTGCCCATACCGGAACCCTTTTTCTGGACGAGGTGGGGGATATCGGCCTCAATATGCAGGTGAAGCTGCTGCGGGCTCTGGAGAGCGGAGAATATGTTCCGGTGGGGGACCACAGGGTTAGAATGGCCGATATCCGAATCATCGCGGCCACCAACAAGGAGCCCATGGAGATGGTACGGGCCGGTCTGATGCGGGAGGATTTCTTCTATCGGATCAGCGTCATTCCGGTGACGGTTCCTCCGCTCAAGGATCGAAAAGAGGATATCCCGCTGCTGGTGGAGAACTTTCTCCGGAAGCAGGGAAAGAATCCAAAGCAGAAGCTCATTCCCGCAGAGGTGATGGATGGCCTGATGCGCTATGATTGGCCCGGCAATGTCCGGGAGCTTCAGAATGTGCTGCAGCGGTATCTCACCGTGAAATCCCTCGATTTTCTGGAAATCCCCACAGGATCAGCTACCCCACAGCAGCTCTCCCGGTCGAACCCGCTGCCGGCAAAGGGCCAGAATATCGATGAGACCCTTGCCGGCATCGAAAGGGAGATGATCATCCATGCCCTGGAAACCTGCCGGTGGAACCGGACCCAGGCTGCGGCAGCATTGGGAATCTCCCGGCGCGCGCTCTTCCGGAAGATGAAGCGGCTGGGCGCATAACGCCCTTGCGGGGCGCTTTACGCCCACAAGATCGAATCTAACAGCAATTCAAAGAAGTTATCCCTATTCCAATCGCCCAAGTCGGGCGGATACCGCCCGGTGATTTATAAAGAGTGCTTCTGAAATCCCCGTTTCACAGGGGATAAAAACCCGGCATGTTCTTTGCTTTTATTCTTGTAAAAAGGGCAGGAAATGGTTGAAAGCATTTCCCCCGGCTACGCCCAAGACCGAGCCTATCAGAAGCAAAGGAGGGGAAAGATGGCATTAGATCCGGCGGTAAAGAAAAATTGGATCGAGATTCAGAAGAAATACGGCGTTCCCGTCAATGCGATCGGGGTAAAGATCAAAACCAATGATCAGAAGACACTGAAGGTCTGGCAGGAGGAGGGGATCGAGAACTTTGTGAAGAAGTAGCCGGCACCGATGGCTTCAGATCCAATGGAAATGATCGGCAGACAGGGGGACCGATGGTGACGGCCTTTGCCCCCCTGCTGATTTTGGATTTGTTTCTTTTGGATACATTTTAAAGGAGCCGGCGCGGTTGACACCAGCATCCAATACAGGTTATACAAGAGATTATGAAACATTCGTCCCCTCCCATAGCCAATCCTCTGGTCGTCCTCCGAGAGGAGTTTGACAACTGGGCCATCCTTTTCAACCCGGATACCGGAGATGCCGTTGGGATAAATCCGGTGGGCGTGGCCATCTGGAAAATTCTCGATGGGCAAAATCCGATGGAACATATTGTTGAAGCCATCCGCAACCAGTTTTCCCAAGTACCGGAACAGGTAACCAAAGAGGCGGCCGCGTTTGTCGATCATCTTGCCCGGCTCGGATATGTGGGATATGAATTCGTGGGCAAAGATACCGATGATCCCTCCCCATGAATACGCCCATTTCCAGAGCCTTGCCATGAACGAGCCCCTTTCCAGACCCTTGATGCAGACCCCACGAAGTGTGGACATCGAGATCACCGCAAAATGCAATCTCCGTTGCCGGTACTGCTACTATTTCGACAATCCTGCGGTTGAATACGCGGATATATCGGCAGAGCAGTGGCTCTCTTTTTTTGAAGAACTGGGCCGGTGCGCAGTTCTCCGGGTGACGCTACAGGGGGGGGAGCCCTTCACCAGAGAGGATCTTCCCCGGCTGATGGCCGGCATTGTAGAAAACCGGATGCGGTTTTCCATTCTCAGCAACGGATCGCTCATCGATGATGAGACCGCGCAGTTCATTGCAGAGACGGGCCGGTGCGATGCGGTGCAGATATCCCTGGATGGCCATGATGAGAAGACCCATGACGCGTTTCGGGGAAAAGGGGCATTTGCCGGAGCGGTCCGGGGGATTGAAATTCTGCGGAGCCGCCAGATTCCTGTCGCGGTTCGGGTGACGATCCATCGGAAGAACGTGGATGCCTTGGAAAATATCGCCCGTTTTCTGCTGGAGGAGATGAAGTTTTCCGGATTCAGCACCAATTCAGCCGGCGCTCTGGGCGCCTGCAGGCGGCATGAAGATGAGATTCTGCTCTCGACCGCGGAGCGGAAGCGGGCGATGGAAACCCTTCTGGAACTACAGCAGCGATACCCCGACCGGATCAGCGGGACCGCAGGACCGCTTGCCGAAGCTCTGATGTGGCAGGAGATGACCCAGGCCAGACATAGAAACGCCCCTCCCTTTCCAGAGGGCGGATATCTGACCGGGTGCGGCTGCGCGTGGCAGAGCATCGCGGTCCGTGCCGACGGGGCGTATATTCCCTGCGCCATGCTCCCCCAACAGGTAATGGGAAGAATCAACCGGGACCCTCTGGAAAAGATATGGAAGGAGAGCCCGATTCTTCAAGAGCTTCGGGATCGACGGGCCATTTCCCTCACCCGATTCCCCCATTGCAGAGACTGCCCCTATATTCCCTACTGCACCGGAAACTGTCCGGGGCTGGCCTATTCCCTGACCCGCACCACAGACCACCCCAGCCCTGATGCCTGTCTGCGCCGCTATATCGAAGAGGGAGGCGAACTTCCGAATATGCCTGAGGAAATTCTATCCGAAGCGCCCCGAATAATCCCGGAGGAGATTACGGGATGAACGGAACCCAAGAGGAAAAGCTTCCTTCACTGAACCACTTCTATGCCTATCTTACCGATGGGTGCAACCTCGCGTGCCGGCACTGCTGGCTCTCTCCCGCGCTTGAACGGGGAGAAAGTCTCAATCATCCGGTCCTTTCGGTTGACGATTTCCAAAAAGCCGTCAATGAAGCGATTCCGCTGGGGTTGAGCAGCGTCAAACTGACGGGCGGAGAGCCCCTGCTCCACCCCGATTTCAGCCGGTTTTTGGAGATCATCCACCACCAAAACCTCTCTTTGATCATTGAAACAAACGGGCTCCTCTGCACACCGGATCGAGCAGCAGAGATTGCAGCGATTCCAGATGCTTTTGTCTCTGTCAGCATCGATGGGGCCGATGCCGATACCCATGACCGGATCCGCGGCGTTTCAGGATCGTTCGACAGTGCCTGTGAAGCCGTAAGAGCCCTCTCCGGCCGAGGGGTGCGGACTCAGATGATCCTGAGCCTCATGCGGGATAATCTTGATCAGATCGATGATGTTATCGAAATGGCAGCAGATCTGGGTGCGGAGTCTGTAAAGTTCAATCAGGTTCAACCGATTGCAAGAGGCGAATCGATTCAGAATCGAAAAGATGCATTATCCCTTCCGGCAATTTTAGCACTTGCCGACCATGTGGAAGATTATTTTCGCCGAAACCGAGCCGTCGATCTTTATTTTGATATCCCGCCGGCATTTCACCCATTGAGCCGGATTGCAGGAGGGCAGAGAAGCCGGACATGCGGCATCCTCGGCATTCTTGGGCTCATTCCCGGCGGTTCGTATGCCCTCTGCGGTATCGGAAAACATATGCCGGATCTCGTATTCGGGAAAATCGGCATTGACAAGCTGGATAGAATCTGGAGGAATCATCCCATTCTTCTCCAACTCCGGGAGGGGCTTCCGGATCAGTTGACAGGCATCTGCAGTAATTGCCTGATGCGCCACCGATGTCTGGGATCATGCATCGCACAGAACTATTATCGAACCCGAAACCTCTGGTCCCCGTTCTGGTTCTGCGAAGCTGCGGACCGACAGGGACTGTTTCCGGAATCCCGGCGGATGAGAGAGAGACAAAGCCACAGAATGAAAGGTGCATATCATGTCCGAGAAGAAACCACCATATGAAACCCCGGTAGTCATGCCGCTGGGAGATACTGCAGCAGGAACTGCCGGGGACAAATGTCAGTCCGGCAGCACGGCCGGGAATCAGTGCAACAATGGCAATGGGGCATCTTCCAAATGCAATGCCGGCACCTATGCCGGTGCAAGCTGTAGTATCGGAAACGGTGCCAACGCAGCCTGCAACTTCGGCGGAGATCCAAAGGCCGCTTGCGCACCCGGTTCCAGTGCAAAATAGCAGATGTTCCGTATCGATCTGTCTTCCAATCTCAGCCTGCAGTTGGAGCCCCATGACCCGGCCGCGGAAAAAATCGTCTCATCCCTTGCTCGAATCATGGGGTTGAAGCGCGGCAACTCTTCGGCTAAAAAAGCGATCATCAGCACCCAGCGGTTCCGTCGGATACCGAACATCCCCTTGCCTACGGGAAAAGAGGCGCAGATCATCCTTTCCGATCATGATGATGCCCTGACCCCGGATCTTCTCATCACCCAGATCATGCGGCTGGCGTTTTTCATCGTGCTGGAGGCCATCGGCAGCCGCGGTCTCCTCCTTCACGGTGCGATGGTGGAAAAAGAGGGCAAGGGAGCTATCCTGGCTGGTCCGGGCGGCATCGGAAAAACGACCGCCTGTAGTCGTCTCCCTCATCCCTGGAAGACCCAAAGCGATGATACAACGCTGCTGATTCCCGCAGGGAATGGAGGATATCGAGCACATCCCTGGCCCACCTGGAGCCGGTTTCTCGATAACGGCCCCGGCGGTTCATGGCCAGTTGAAGAGGCCATTCCCCTCCGCACACTTTTTTTTTATCCAGAGATCCGAAGGAGAACGTCACCCCCCTCGATCCTGAAACCGCAGTCTGTCTTCTGGCCCGCTCTTCAGAGGAGGCTGCAGGACAGATGCTGGTCAATGTACTGGAAAGAGGAGAAGCTGCTCAGGTGCGCGGGGATGCTTTTGATACGATCTGCCGGATATCGAAGACTATTCCCGCGTATCGGCTGGGGGTGATGAACCGTGCGTACTGGGATTCGATGGATCGCTGTTTCGGGGAGGAGCATGGAACCGAGCCTTCGGGGGATCGACTTTCTGGAAATCGAACCCTACCGTGACCGGCCCGTCCAAATCGGGGACATCATCGCCTTTTTCCGGCCCGAAGTGAATACTTATGTGGTCCATCGGGTCATACAATCGACCCCTTCAGGAGTCCGCACCAAAGGCGACAACTGCCCCACACCCGATTCCTGGCGCATCCCCTTCGAAGATGTGGAGGGCCGTGCCGCAGCCGGATGGAGAGGGAAGAGAAGGATTCCTCTTCACCCGGGAAAAAAGGGGCTGTACATGGCACGTCTATGCCGGCTGCGGGAAACCCTTCTTCGAGTCGCTTTTTCTTCGGTGGAGAAGTTTTATGATCTCCTCTGCCGGCTCGGCATCATCGCCCGGATCTCTGCGCTCCTGCTGCCTCGAAAAATCGCGCCCCGGGTCATTCTCTTCCGGACAACAGGATATGCAGGATATGGTCAGGCATTCATCCTGATGGGCGGGCGCCAGGTGGGGCGCTATGATGCGCATCAGGGGGGTTGGCAGATCCGAAAGCCATACCGCCTCTTCGTAAACGAGAAAGACCTTCCTCTCTTCTGAGGCCGAATTTCACGGCCTCAAAAAGGGTCTTTGTCCCGATCCCGATGGCCGAAGCGCTTCGCCGCAGATAGTCCGCCCTCCGGATTCTTCCCGACGGCCGATAATAGATCTGCCGAAGAACATCCTCTTTTGGAAATACCGTCTCCTGTAAAAACCTGAACCTGTCGGCTGTTTTCTCAATACAGAAAAGCCAGAGTACCATGCAGAGGAGATCCGAAGAGAATCCATCCCCTTTCCATCGAATCAGTCCTTTTTCAATAGGATGAATTTTTTCAATCCCCAACTGCTTCAAAACCTTATCAGGAGGTTTAGGCCCAAATAGGATCTGCACCAGCATCAACCCATAGAGAACAACCCGCTCCTGGTGCCAGAAACGGGCCCGATCGACCAGAGCATTCCATTCTTCATCTTTCCAGCCCTTTGCCGATTCATACAGATCCACCAGCCATATCATCCGGGAATAGCTGTGCTTCAGTGCATGGGCCGAAAGGAGAACGAAATTATCAAAGGGATCGGGCTGCAGCAGCCCCCCTTGAGGATCAAACAGCGGAACAGCGCTCTCCCAGAGCGGTTCAATCCCTTCTGGAAACAGATATCTCCGGCTTCGGATACGGTCCAGGTTCATAGGATGGGTGTGAAGGTCGATAATAAGCCCCGCTTTAACATAAAGATCTGGATATCGGGGCACTGCCCGATATCCGCATGCGATAAGAACATCTTGAACTCCGGGCCGATCTTCCGGCCGGATCAGAAAATCGAGATCGCCCAGGGGACGGCGCCCCGGATCACGATAGATCGAAAGCAGCGTAAGTCCCTGGATGGCCATGACCCCAAGCCCTGCCCTGCCGAAAGCCCTGTCCAGGAAGCCGGCCCCTGCTGTTTGACCCAATGTCCGTCTGGTATTTTCATGGTAGGCGGCCCGGAGAATCGCCACAAAGGCATCGGGCATCCTGTCCACTGGGTCCACTGAACCACTCTGTCCACTCTGTCCACTCTGTCCACCAGACGACAAAAAAGCCACCCCGCAACCCCCTCATCCACAGCAAGAATTTCCGGTGCTTCAAAAGCCCCTGCACAAAGATATCGAAGGATCTGCTGAAAGTTCATTCTATAAATCCCGCGCTGCCCCCCCTTCGAGCTTCGGCAGCACCGCCACCATCGCAGCAATCAGCCAGAAGGGCTCCATAATCCGGACAATAATAAAGGTATTGGCCCCGATAGCATGAAAGATCAGCCCCACATATCCCGCAATAAAGCCGATGATCACCCCCTCGGAAAGGGGAAATCGCACCTCCCGCAGATTTTGGAATGCCAGTCTGAAGACCGCATAGAGCAGATAGAGAAATGCCCCAAAGCCTAAAATCCCGGTCTCCACCAGCACTCTGGGAAACTGCGCATCGATAAAGGAGTAGCCGGTAACACCATATCCAAGCAGCGGATGCCGGGGCCAGTCCCGCAGCGCGGAAGCCCAGCTCATCAGCCGGGCCGATGTGGAGGTATCGACCCGAAACTCACCCACCTGAAGCTGCCCCGGTTCCGTGGGCTGAGAAAAGGTAAAGGCCAGCCGATCCTTGACCACCGAGGGAAGCAGAAAAGGGGCTGCGGCAAGCCCTGCCGCGACGATGGCAAAAAAGAGAAACTTTTTCCGGATCAAAAAACCGAGGAGAAGAAATGCCGGAATCATCCCGAGATAGGAGGAGCGGGACTGGGTATAGAAGAAGGGAACAAGAGCGATCAAACCGATCGCACCGGCCGCCAGCATCCTTTTTGGCCCTTCAGCGGAGAAGAAGATCCCCCCGGCCAGCATGCACATCAACAGAAGATATCCGCCAAAGGTATTGGGCTCTCCTGCAGGGCCCTCAAAGGGAGCGCTCACCCTCCCGCCAGATGGAATCTGTAAGATCCCGATAATAGAGACGATGATGCAGGTCAAAAAGAGGCAGAAGAGAAACCTGCGCAGATGATCGTAATTCTCCATGTGATTGACCGCCATGAAAAAGACCACATAGTATTCGAAGTATTTGACCACATAGAAGAATCCGGAAAGCGGGCTCACCCTTCCCCCCAGCACACCGGCTGCGGTGGAGATTGCACAGGCTGCGATATAGAAAAAGATCGGGCGGTTCAGCGGCGTTCTCAAAAAGAGTCCCAACTCCTTGTAAAACGCGGTCTTGGCAAACCAGCTCAGCCCCACCACCGCGATAAAAAGATCATCCAGTCTAAGGGTCACACCCCGCCCCAGTGTGCTTCCGGAGGTCTCGCCGAGGGTGAATTCGGGAGAGAGCAGCATGGAAAAGGTCAGCAAATAGAGCCCCCACCGGGGATTCAAAAAAGAGACGAGAAAGAGCGCGACAGCCCCGATTCCCGCAAGCAGTAGAGTCGGCGGAACCCGTGCCGCCACCATTCCGGAGAGGAGCGCTGTTCCCATAAAGAGCAGAAGAAAGCGCGCGGAAATCACCACCCGATAAACTCCAGCCACTCCCACGGGATGGGCAGGGGCCCGAACTGGAGCAGAAGAAGAAGCAGCAGCAGAATCCAGAGCAGCAGCGCGGCCAGCCTTCCGGGCCGGCCCGATGAATCATGCAGACCCGCGCCCCCCTTCCCAATTCCCCATCGCCGAAGGCCCTTGCCATTTCTCCCTTCCTGGGGATAGTAGCCGCTCTGATACTGGAAGTAATCGGGCCCGGTCTCCGGCTTTACATTGTTGAGAATCACTCCGATCACATTGGCGTTGACATGATCCAGGGCAGATTTGGCCCGTTTGAGCACCCCCCGGCCGATCCTTCCGGCCGAATAGATGAGGATCACACCATCTGCCAGCGGCGCGATATCCATACTGTCGGCCACCGGCAGCACCGGCGGAGCATCCAGAAGAATCACATCGTAATTTTTGCGGGCCTCAAGCATAAACTCCGCAAACCGTCGGGAGCGAAGGATTACATTGGGATTTACCACCTCGCTTCCGCTCGTGACAAAGTGAAGATTGTCAAAACCCGGCAGGGACAGGATATCATCGAGGTCGATATCCCCCAGCATAAGATCCGTAACCGTGCGGATCACCCCGGAAATCTCCTCGGTTCCAAGGACGTAATCAGAGAGGCCCGGATACTTTTCAAGGCCGAAGACGTGATGGATCTGGGGGTTTCTCAGATCCGCCTCCACCAGCAGAACCCTCGATCCTTCCTGGGCAAGAATCAGCGCAATATTGATTCCGTTGAAGGTCTTTCCCTCCTGGAGAAAGGAGCTGGTCAGCATGAAGACGCTGCCCTTGAAGACTCCGGCAGCGGCCTCGAGATTGGTTCGGACCGAACGAAACCCTTCTGCGGCCAGGGACCTCGGATCGAAATGGACCACCAGATCTCCTGTTCTTCCCCTTTTCCCCCGCTCATCTCCGCTCATATGGGGAATCGCCCCCAGCACCGGCACATCGAGCAGATCCTCCACATCCTCGATGGTCCCCAGCGAGGTATCCAGGGTTTCGGCAACAAAGGCAAATAGAATACCGATGAAAAGTCCCATGAAGAGACCCGCGGCAACGGCGTTGACTTTGGAAGGGATATTGGTGGGAGCGCCGGGAACCAGTGCCGGCCGGATAATGGAAACCTCCTCGACCCGTCCCGCGGCCTGAATCAATACCTCCTGATACTTGGTCTTGAGCTGGGAAAAGAGGGATTCCTGAAGCGAAACCTCCCGCTGAAGCCGGTTGAGCCGAAGGGTCCTTTCGGGAAAAGCCCGATTCTTCTCCTGAAGTTTGGCGATCTCCTTCTCCAGATCGGCCCGCTGGGTCTCGATGGCCGAAAGGCGGGAGAGCAGCTCTTTGCGGATGCCGAAAAGAAGCCCCTGGATCTGGTCATTGATCTCGATGACATCCGGATGCTCCTCAGTATACTCGAAGAGCAGGGTCTTTCTCCTGGTGATCAGGTCCCGAAGCTTTTTGCTCAGCTCGATCAGGGAAGAGGAGTTCTCCGCACCCGGAAGAAAGACCGTTCCCAGTGCTTCCGGTGCATTTTCGGCAGCATCGACCCTTTCCAGAAGCGAGGCGATCATCCGGATATCCTGATCCACCCCTTCGTAAGTGGATTCCAGCGCAAAAAGGCGGTTCAGGGTATTGGCCGTCTGGATATCCGGGGCCACGATTCCCGATTCCTCCTTAAAGTTTTTAAGCGCATCCTCAGCCGCCCTCAAATGGGTTTCGGTGGACCCGAGCTGTTCCTCGATAAACTCTTTGGTCTCGAAGATCTGCTTGTTCTTCTCCCGGACATTGTACTCCCGATAGGTGATTGCCACCGCATTGGCCACGGCCGCGGCCCGCTGCGGGTTTGAGGAGACGGCCCGGATGTTCAGGATATTGGTGTTCCCCTCCTGATAAGCCTGGATCATGTTCCCCAGCCGCTGAATCACCTGAAGGTGAACCGGGGTGGTCTGAATCTCCTCCGGAGAAAGTCCCGGGGGCAGCCATTCCAGCTTCTCCGCAGTCCGGTAGAGAACCGGAAAGCTTTTGATGATTTGGGCCTGGGTGGAGATACTGTCTCCCATGTCCCAGAAGAATCCCATGAAATACTCTGCCGATGTGGTGCGGCGCTCGATCTTGACCGCGGCCTGGGACTCAAAGATCGGGGGAGGCTCTGTAAATCTTGAAAAAAGATAGGAAAACCCAGCCACCAGAAGGGCCATCGCAATGACAACAAACCTTCTTTTGCGGATGATCCGCCAGTAGTCTCTCAGATCTACATCATATTGCGCCATGGGAGAAAATAGAGGATCAGGCTAGGGGAAACGAAGGGCATCCCGGTCCAGATATTCATCCCGGAACTGGGCCGGCGCGAAGATCAGATTCAACAGCGGAGAGATCTGCTTGACAAAGAGATTCGCGTCTCCCACCATGCTTCGGGGTACATAGACCAGATCGCCGTTGGCCAGAGCGATGTTCTGGGTCATGTCCCCCTCCTGGATCAGCCTTTCCAGGTCCGCGGAGATGACTTCCGGCTGGGTGATATCCCCCCGGACGACTCGGGTCCCCTCGGGCCGGCCGAAGATGGTCAGCCCCCCGGCCTGGGAGATCGCGTCAAAAAGGCGCATCTGAGAGCCGGCAAAGGTATAGACTCCGGGTTTGCCCACCTCGCCGAAGACATAGACCCGGTTGGCCTCCCGGGTGATCGCGGGAATGACCACCAGATCCCCCGCATCGATGATGATATTCTGGGATTGGTCCCCATAGTTGATGGTCTTGTAGAGATCCACACTGTAGGTTCTCCCCTGCTGGTTCCTGACCCGAACATCGCGCAGGTTGGCGTCCTGGGTGGGCCCGCCCACTTTGGAGAGCATCTCCAGCAGGGTAGTCTTCCCGGTCAGCGGATACCGGCCCGGTCCGGACCTGAAGGTGACGTTGGTATAGATCTCTCCGGCAAAGGTGACGAATTTGCTGCTGTATTTGTCAACCACGATATCGATGCGCGGGTTTCGAATGTAGCGCTTGAGATCCGCGGTCAACCGCTCATCGAGCTGGGTCGGAGTAAGCCCCTCCACCGGCAGATCCTCCACAAATGCAAAGGAGATCTTTCCGTCGGGACGCACCAGGATCTCCTCCCGGGTCCCGGTCGAACCCTTCCACATGGTGACCTCCAGGACATCTCCGGGGCCGATCCGATACTCGGGAATTCCAGAGACGCTGGTATAGACCTCATTCTGCTCCGGGGCCTCCCGGACCTCCTTTCCCTCGACCTCTCCGACCTGCCGGACCGAACTCTTCGGGGAGAGTGGACTCCCCTTTCCCTTCCAGAATTTGATTCCCCCGCCGAAATTGGCAGCACAGACCTCACTGCGGCCATCACCGTCAAGATCTTCGATTTTGATGGCGTAATAGGTTCCGGTCTCCGGAAGATATCCCCGGACCCGAACCCATCCATCCTCTGGATGGCGCCCCCAGATCTTTATCCCCTCGGATTCCAGAGAGCCGGCCAGAATCTCCAAGATCCCATCCCCGTTCAAGTCCAGGGTTCTGGCCTGCCAGTAGCTTCCGGTCTTCCAGGGGCCTGACATCTCCCAGAATCTCCCCGAGCCGACGCCCAGAAAGACGGCAACCCCGTCCCGGTATGTTCCGGCAAGAATGTCGGCCTTTCCGTCATCATTGACATCTGCGATGCTCAACCCGTAGAAACTTCCCCGCGCAATCTCCGGGAGGAGAGTCCATGCCCCGGTTCCATCCCCCAGCCATACCCGGAGAGCGCCCTCATTTCCCCATCCGGAGCCTACAAGATCGGAAAAGCCGTCATCGTTGACATCGACCAGAATCATGTCCATGTACAACCCTCGAACCGTGGGGCCCGATTCGGCCGGCCAGTTTCCGCGGCCATCGCCGAGCCAGATCTGAATGCCGCCGTCCGATTCCAGGGTCGCATTGGCCGCGAGAATGTCCAGGTGGCCGTCCCCGTTGATATCGGAGAGCCTCACCCCCTCATAATTGTTCCCCTCCACAGGAGAGACCCCCCGGCGCCACGCCTTATCTTCCCTGTTGAGCCAGACCATGATCCCGGTCGACTCCTTCTGCACCGAAAAGACCATGTCGGGACGGCCATCCCCATTCACATCTCCGGCCGCTATAGAGCGCACATCTCCTTTGATGGGCAGGTAATCGGCTTCAGAGAAGTTTCCCTCTCCGTCCCCATACCAGATCGCCACCGTTCCGGGCGAGGAAGAGCCTCCCGCGATATCCAAATTTCCGTCAAGATCAAAATCGGCAACAGCCAGTGTTCGAAATTTACCGGAAATCGGAAGTCCGTCCGCCTGCTCCGGAAAAGCGGGTGCAAAGACCTTCTCGTCCAATCCCGCGCAGCCAGTAAGAAAAAGGAGGAAAAAGAGAAATCGGATCGATTGAACTGCGAATTTCACCGCGATCGGCTCTCCTCGTCACTCTTCTCTGCCACTTCATCTTTGGAAACAGAATAGATCACATGGAGCAGCGGATGCTCCCGCATATCAATCACTCGTTCAACCGCGATGCTCTTTCCCGCAGCATCGTATATCATCTGAAGCTTTGGCCGCATGGGCTGCTCCTCAAATGTTCCGATGACCTTGCCGACCGCACCGGTATTGAGCCGAACAAAGCTGTGGAGGGGAAAAAATGTGAAAAGAGAGAGAAACGCCTTGAGATATTCCCTGCCGAAGCCGTTCTTTTCATTTTTAACGACCCATTTCATGGCCGGAAAAAAGAGAAATTTCTCCCCCTGGGGCCGGGAATGAATCAATGCCTCATACAGGGAGACCAGCCCGACGATCCGGGAAATATCAGGAATCGTATCTCCGGCCAACCCATTCGGATATCCGGTTCCATCTTTTCTCTCATAGACCCCTATGGCACCATGGGCCAGCCATTTCCAGGAAGCGTCCAGGGAACCCAGGATCTCATGGCTGTAGAGAGGACGGCGCCGCATAGTCTCGATCTCGTCCGGGGTCAACTGCGCTTCTTTGTAGAGGAGCGGCTCGGAAATCCGGGCGGAACCGACATCATGCAGAAGCCCCAGCAACCCGGCACGGCAGATATCGGCCTCATTTCTGCCCAGCCTTCTTGCCAGATGGATGGAAAAAACGGCCGTATTCACACAATGGTAAATCGGATACTCTTCCAGATGATCTTCATGGATGGCGCGGATCAAGAGTGGATCTTCATCCCCATCGATACGGGCCATCTCCCCAATGATCTCAAGTCCTCTCTCCGGGGAAAAGGGCTGATGATTCGCTGTTGCGCGCAGAACTTGGGCCAGATAATCGAAAGCGACATCATACAGCGCCTCCCGCTCCTGTATTCTGGCCATATATCCCTCCGGAGTATCGGATATCAGATCCGATATTTCACTTTCCTCCGTCAGCACCTTGAGAGGCGGGCGCTTTCCTCTGTTCGGCTTCCCGATCTTCTTGTCAGAAGGTGTGGGCTCTTTTTCCATAATATATTCAAATCGAACCATAAATATAATTTCTTAGGATGAGGATCGATTACAGATCCGGTTTAAAGAACGGCCTCTGCGCTCCAGAATCGTTACCAGAATCAGAATGAACGCGGCCTGAAGCAGGAGCAGGATCGCTTCCAGAGCGCCTGCCCCATGCAGAACGATGGCGCTTGTGCCCATGCAGAAACTGAGCATATAGATAAAAAGGACGCTCTGCCTGGCTCCCCCCAGAACATTGGAGAGCCGGTGATGCAGATGGTCCTTTCCCACATATTCAATCCATTCCCGGAAGGTCTTCACTTTTCCGGACCCGATCCGGTCAACGGTGATATGGATCATATCGAAAATCAGAAGCCAGAAGATAAGCATAGGCGAGATCAGTGCAACCACAGGATCATTTTCGGCCCAATCGCCGTAGACGGCAAGAGAGGCGAGAATGAATCCGATAAAGGTGCTTCCCGCATCCCCCAAAAAGATATGGGCTCTCTCTCGAATCGGGAAATTATGCGGCAGAAAGCCGATGCAGGCCCCGCTCACCCCGATGCAGACCCATCCGGCATGCGGCTGCCCCGCTCGAAAAGCCACCACCGACAGAAAAAAGCCGATCACCGCGCCCAGTCCCGCTGCAAGTCCATCCATCCCGTCAAAGAAGTTCATCCCGTTGGTGATCCCGATGATCCATGTAAAGGTCATAAGAATATTGCCGATATCCGCGATGATCCCGAGGTTCTCCGGAATCACCGCGAGGATGACGCCGCTGCTTATGACAATGGCCCCGGCAATCATCTGAATGCAGAGCCTGAAACCTGCGGAAAGGTCTTTGATATCATCTGCGAGGCCGGCCCCAAAGAGGATGGCCGACCCGATCAGAATCGACAGAAGACCTCTTGAATAAAACATTCCACCGAGCCAATAGAATGCAATAATCGTTCCCAAAAAAACCGAGCCGCCGCCCAGCAGGGGCGTGGACCCCAGGTGGGGCTTTCTCTCATCCGGAATATCGAGGATGCCCCCCTTTCTGGCAATCCATCCGAAAACGGGCGTCAAAAGGTAAGAGAGCGTCAGAGCAAGACCGAAGATGTACACCGATTGCCATTGGTTTTTTTCAAAAAACGCCTTGGCCTGGGGTGTGAAAAGGATCAGGGCGATCAGAGCAGCCGCGATTTCCGCAGCCCATTTCGAAAAATACCGGATTTTGAAGAGCATGATGATACTTTGGGGTTATATTTTTGATTTTACTGAAAATCCCTTGGGGCAGGCTGGAATTTCTCTCCCATCAGTCCAGCTACAACATTTGGGATTTCATGCTACAAATTTTGGAGCTAACGATCTACCTAAACGATCTATATGATGAGAATCACACTTTTTTTCGGATGCCCTTCTCTTCCCGAAATCCGATATCTTCAGAGGTTAAAATAACATCGGCATTATTATCCCGCAATAGTGCGCGCAGATGAATCGGACGTAGGAATTTCCTACCTTACAGGGCTTCGACGATCTTTGAGACCTGTTCTGCAACCTGAGATGCGACAGGATCAGAAAGGGATGGATAAATGGGAACCGACAGGGCTGTATTCCAGATGGCTTCGGTCTTGGCATAACCGTTAAGCCCCAGATAGACATGAAGTGGCCTGTGGACGGGCCGGGCGCCGTCGATGCCTTCCCTTCGGAGGCGTTGGATGGCCCTCTCCACATCTCTGCAGCCGGTGAGAACATAGCGGTAATAGATATGCGCGGGATCTGACCGAGGAAGCCGGAGATCCAGACAGGCAAAAGCCTCATCATACAGCAGAGCGATCTCTTTGCGCCTTTGGATAAACCCATCGAGACGCTCCAACTGGACACCCCCCATCACAGCGGCCATATCGGTCATCTTGTAATTGTACCGGGTTTTTCCGTCAGCCGGCTGGTCATATCGTGAAAGATCCCGAATAACGGAGAGGAGTTCTGCATCTTTTGAAGCCGCCATCCCGCCCTCCCCAGTGGTGATGAGTTTTGTTGCGTAAAAGGAGAAGACCGATGCCCTGCCCAGGGTTCCCAGAGGCCTTCCCTTCCATTCGGTACAGAATGTCTGGGCACAATCTTCGATCACCGGAATCCCGGTCTCCAGCAAGGGACCGATATCCGCGGGCAGGCCGAACATATGCGGAACAATAAGAGCCCGGGTCTTTCTGGTGATCCGGTCCACGGCATCTGCCGGGTCGATGTTGCCGGTTTCAGGGAGAACCTCTGCTATCACCGGATCTGCCCCCACATAACGAACTGCATTCAAAAGCGCAGTGCAGACGAAACCGGGCAATATCACCTCATCCCCGGAACCGACTCCGAGCGCCAGAAGAACCAGGTGAAGCGCGGCCGTTCCCGAAGAGAGGGCCACGCCATTGGAGAGACCCATCTTTCTGCAAAAGGCTTTCTCGAAATTTCGAACCTTTTCCCCTTTCGCGATATGGCCGCTGCGAACGACTGCGGCAACGGCCTTGGCCTCCTCGGCTCCCAGTGTGGGCCGGGAATGGGGAACCGGATTCATATGTTGATGAAAAGCCGCAAGGGCTGGAAAGCTTCCGCACATTTGACCCGCCCCTGAATCCCCCGGAAATTTGCGGTGGAGCAGGCCAGCTTCAGGATCGAAAGATCTTCGATATTGGTCTTCATCACCTGGGATTCATGGGCCTTTAATGCATCCATCTTCCTATCGAGTGTCCCGGAGATGTCCACATAAACGCTGGGATTGAAATTCTGTGTTGTGGGCCCTTCGTAAAAAAGAACGTTTCGGATGTACCGGGTAGCGGAGATGGTCATCTGGGCAAGATGGCGGTGATCCTGGTGGGTGTCGTCGGGAAAGCTGCAGAAAATGAAGGTGGGTTGAACCGCTTTGATGATCTTTTCTATCTTTTCGATAATCTCCCTGTCCACGGCCAGATAAGTATCTCTGTATCCGCCCCAGTAGATTTTCTTTGCCCCGAGGATTCGGGCCGAACGCTCCTGTTCCGCAGACCGGACATCCTCTTTACCGCCCATTTGCCCACAGGTCATGATCAGCATAGAGATCCCGTGACCCTTTTCGGCAAATTTGACAAGGGTCCCGCCGCAGCCGAACTCGATGTCGTCCGGATGTGCGCCAATGGCCAGGATCTCCATTTTAGGGTTCATGGAACTTTCCTCTGCCCTCTCAGTATCCCAAGGCTTTCCGGGCCCCAGTTGAAGAGAAGATCGAGTGCAGAAAGATGGGAAATGAAATCGGAAAAACGCTGCGGATATGTGGGATGATGAAAATTTTGAAAGATCACTTTTACGCCCCTCTCTCTGAATCGCTCTAAATTCATATATCGCGCCCCATCCTGTCCCGAAAGATAGGTATCTCCCCCCAGGGCTTTGCAGATGTCGATGAGCCGGTCCGTGGGATCATCGCTCATCTCTCCCATTTCCGAGGCTCGCACGCTCTTCTTCCCCTTCAGCCCCATCTGATCCTTGAGATATTCGATCCCGCAGATGTTCAGCTCCGCCAGTCGATCCCAATCCTTATTATAATACCCTTCAAAAAAAGGAAGGTGTTCGCCAAAGAATGGGGCTTTTGCATAATTTGTCACAAGGGCATTCAGATGCTTCTTCTTCCATTTCCCCCCCGGCTCGACGCCGACGGAATCGATCCGCTCAGGAAAAGAGAATTGTACGGGCACGGTGAGCCACTGCCAGGATTGGGCGGTTTTGATCCGGTTCCGGTTTTGCCATTCGTTTTTTTTAAACTGAACCGTATCGAGATAACAGAAGGCGTCAGC
>JAABSZ010000333.1:0-2565 GCA_011390135.1 Desulfobacteraceae bacterium
ATGTAGAGGACCGCGATCACTTTGATGTAGTAGTAGATGGAGATGATCGCGCCGATGATGCCGATAACCGCGATGGCCATGTAGTCGGCTCCGATGGCCGCCTGAAAGAGCGCGAACTTTCCGATGAAGCCGCCCGTGGGGGGAAGTCCGGCCAGGGAGAGGAGGGAGACGGCCAACAGAGCCCCGGCAAAGGGGTATTCATATCCCAGCCCACGATATGCGGTGAGGGAATCCCGGTCCGCTCCGGCCTTGGGCTCGCCCAGGGAGACCAGCGAAACCGCGCCGAACGCGCCCAGATCCATGAATGCGTAGATCACCGAATAGAAGATGATCGCAGATGCCCCTGCGCCGTCCCCCCTGGAAGCGAGGAGGGCCATGAGCAGGTATCCCATCTGCGCGATGGAGGAGTAGGCCAGCAGCCGCTTGATATGATCCTGCACCAGCGCGGTCAGGTTCCCCACGATGATGGTGAGGGCCGCAAGTGTCCAGATCACCGGCGCGATGACCTCCCAGACCGGAGGAGACGCGCCGGTCACTATCCGGAGAAGGGCCGCGACCATTGCGATCTTGGAGCCGGTGGAGAGGAATCCGGCCACCGGGGCCGGGGCCCCCTGATAGACATCCGGAGTCCAGAGATGAAAGGGAACCCAGGAGATCTTGAAGCCGAAGCCGGTGATCACCATCCCCAGCCCCAGCAGAAAGAGCGGATTTCTGGAACCGGGCGCGTTAAGGCTCTCCACGATCCCCATCTCTCCTGTGGATGCGTAGAGGATCGCGATGCCGAAGAGCAGAATCGCGCTTGCGGCAGATCCCATGATGAAGTATTTGATCCCGGCCTCGTTTGCGGCCTGGGAGGATTTATGGATCGCGATGAGGATGTAAAGGGAGATGGAGAGCAGCTCCACCCCGAGAAAGAGGATGGCCCAGTGGGTGGCTCCGGCCGCAAGAGCCATGCCGAGGGTTGCAAATAGGATCAATCCGTAGAACTCATCGCCGGAAAATCGCCGGTGCAGGGCATATCGACGGGAAAAGAGCAGGGTGATGACCGAGATCCCGCAGAAGAGCGCGATGAAGAACCGGGAAAAACTGTCCCCTGAAACCATGCCGGCAAAAGGGGTTCCTGATCCGGAAAAGGCCAGTGCCTCCACGGCCGCAGCACCGGCAGAAAGGAGCGCGGTAATGAATAGCGTGCCGTCAGGGCGATTCTTCCAGAAGGCTCCGATGCAGAAGATCAGCAGGCCGCCGCCGGCCAGAAAGAGATGGGGCAGTATCACGATCCAGTCAGACTGCATGAAGATGACTCCTTTTCATCATAAATCCCCTTTTCTAGTATCCTTAGCTTCTAGTATCCCTGCAAGGTCAGCAGATTCTTTGTTCCCCCCAGAAGCTCTCCCACGGGCCCCTCCAGCAGGTTCAGCAGCGGATCGGGATGAAGGCCGATGAAGATCACGACAATCGCGATGGCCCCCAGAATCGCAGTCTCCCGGAGTGAGAGATCCGGGTAAGGATCATCGGTTTTCGGCTCTCCGAAAAGAACCTCCTGCACCAGCCGCAGGGTATAGACCAGGGTGAAGACAATCCCGACAAAGCCGAGCGCGCCGACCCAGGGCCGGGTCTTGAACGCGCCGGCCAGAATCAGAATCTCCCCCACAAAGTTGTTGAGACCCGGCAAGCCCACAGAGGCCATTGCAAAGAGGAGAAAAAAGCCGCTTAAAAGGGGCATCTTCCGCCAGAGCCCCCCGGCCTTCTCCATCTGGCGGGAGCCGATCCGCTCGTCGATCATTCCCACCAGGATGAAGAGCGCGGAGGTGACAAGGCCGTGGTTGATCATCTGGAGAATCGATCCCGAAAGGGTGTACCGGTTCCAGAGCGCCAGGCCGATCACCATCAGCCCCATGTGGGAGATGCTGGAGTAGGCCACCAGCCGCTTCATATCCTGCTGGGCCAGCGCGATCCAGGCCCCGTAAAAAAGGCCGATGAAGCCCAGAATCAGCAGAACCGATGCGGAATTGTGCGCAGCCCCCGGAAATAGGGGAAAGCCGATGCGGAAGAGGCCGTACATCCCGGTCTTGAGCAGCAGCCCCGCCAGAATCACGCTGCCGGCCGTGGGCGCTTCAGTGTGCGCGTCCGGCAGCCAGGTATGCACCGGAAAGAGGGGGATCTTGATGGCAAAGGCGAGCAGGAATGCGGCATAGAGCCACCCCTCGGTCTTTGCTGTCAGCAGGGTTGTGTTGAGGGCATAGATGGAGAAGCTGACCTCCCCGGTCTGGCTCTTGTGGATCATCACCACGCCGATGAGTGCAATGAGCATCAGCAGGCTTCCGGTGATGGAGAAGATGAAGAACTTGATCGCGGCATGCACCCTGTCCGAATGGCCCCAGATCCCGATGAGAAAGAAGAGCGGGATCACCTGAAGCTCCCAGAAGAGGTAGAAGAGAAAGAGGTCTGTTGCCAGAAAAAGGCCGATCACCCCGGTCTGGGAGAGGAGCAGGAAGAAATGGAAGGCCGCGACCCGCTTGGTGATGGAGCGCCAGGAGACCAGCACGCAGATCAGGGTCAGGAATG
>JAABSZ010000334.1:0-2518 GCA_011390135.1 Desulfobacteraceae bacterium
CAAAAAGGACGGGTTTGCAGACCGGTATCTGGCAGTGCTTCTGGGGCTGGAAGAGGAGAAGATCCGACATCGGCGCATCGAAATGGGGGTTGTCGAGGTCTGGGAGCCGGTTCCGGTGAGCGGTGTGGAGGATGCGGCCTATTACTACTCCACCTACAGCGGCGAAAACCGGGTGACGGTGAGCGA
Organism: Desulfobacteraceae bacterium; assembly: GCA_011390135.1. Taxonomy (GTDB): domain Bacteria; phylum Desulfobacterota; class Desulfobacteria; order Desulfobacterales; family JAABSP01; genus JAABSP01. The sequence continues at coordinate 187 of JAABSZ010000334.1, forward strand.
CAAAAAGAAGATCATGGTGCTGGGCGGGGGTCCCAACCGGATCGGACAGGGGATCGAGTTCGACTACTGCTGCGTCCATGCCGCGCTGGCGATCCGGGAGGCCGGGTATGAATCGATCATGGTCAACTGCAACCCCGAGACCGTCTCCACCGACTACGACACCTCGGACAAGCTCTATTTCGAGCCCCTGACCGTGGAGGATGTGCTGAGCATTTACGAGAACGAGAAGCCCGAGGGCGTCATCGTACAGTTCGGGGGGCAGACGCCCCTCAACATCGCGACCGAACTGGAAAAGGCCGGTGTCAGGATTCTCGGGACATCGCCGGACACCATCGATCTGGCCGAGGACCGGGACCGGTTCCGGGGGATCATGGAGAAACTCGGCATCCCCATGCCGGAATCGGGCATGGCCCACAGCCTGGAAGAGGCAAAGGTCATCGCGGCCCGGATCGGATATCCCCTGATGGTGCGGCCCTCCTATGTGCTGGGGGGACGGGGCATGGAGATCGTCCAGGATGAGGGGATGCTCAAACAGTATATCGAGGCGGCTGTGGATATCTCACCGGAGCGGCCCGTACTCATCGACCGGTTCCTGGACAACGCGATCGAGTGCGAGGCCGACGCTATCGCAGACGGAAAGGATGCATTTGTTCCGTCGGTGCTGGAGCATATCGAGCTGGCCGGCATCCATTCGGGGGATTCGGCCTGCGTGATTCCGCCGGTGAGCCTCTCTCCCCAGCACCTGGACACCATCTACGAGTACACCCGCAAGATCGCGATCTCCCTGAACGTAAACGGACTCATGAACATCCAGTATGCGATCTTCGACAACACGGTCTATGTGCTGGAGGCCAACCCGAGAGCATCGAGAACCGTTCCGATCGTCTCCAAGGTCTGCAACGTCTCCATGGCGCGACTCGCCACCCGGGTGATGCTGGGAACGAAACTTGCCGATCTGGGGCTGGTGCGGAAGAGCATCCCGCACTACGGCATCAAGGAGGCGGTCTTTCCCTTCAACATGTTTCCGGAGGTCGATCCGGTGCTGGGGCCCGAGATGCGCTCAACCGGAGAGGTGCTGGGGCTCTCCCACTCCTATGGTCGCGCCTTTTTCAAGGCCCAGGAGGCGACCCAGACGTCGCTGCCGCTGGAGGGAACGGTGCTTTTCACCATCGCGGACCGGGACAAGCACGCGGCACTGGAGCCGGTCCGGCGTTTCCGGGATCTGGGTTTCAAGATCATGACTACACAGGGAACCCATGATTTTCTCGCGGAAAAGGGGATCGAGACGGTTCCGGTTCAAAAACTCGGCTTTGGACGGCCCCACCTGGTGGATGCGATCAAGAGCCGCTCCGTGGATCTGGTGGTCAACACCCCCAGCGGCCGGAAAAGTGCCCAGGATACTGCGGACATGCGGAAATCCTGCATCAAATACAAGGTTCCGTATATCACCTCCACGCCTGCGGCCATCGCGGCAGCAAAAGGGATCGCAGCCCGGCGGGAGAGCAAGCCGATCGTCCGATCTCTGCAGGTCTATCACCGGAACATCCGTTAATCACGGATCATACAGCCGGTTTTTTTAAAGGAAAAGAGCAACCCTATCATCCGAATCCGGGGGGCGGTTTTGCACGGGATAGCTGATATAAAACCGTCTCCCATTTCCAAGTACGCCCCAAAAGATAGCCGGTTTCCTTCGGCTTCTTCTTCCCCGGGAGTCGGAAGAATTTCTTCTCCTGTCCGCTGATCCAGCCAGCCTTTCATCTCGCCGCTGACAAGCTGGAAACGGTAAAACAGCTTTCCAAAATTTTCAAACATCAGACGGACGGACAATGGCTTCTACGATGGTGCAAGAGCCATCTTTCCGCTGTTTCCTTTGGCCGATGCGGGCTTGGCCCAACGGTTCCAGGCGGAAGGAAAAGCTCTCGTTTTCTGCAGACGTATGGCATGACGTGATGACCGCTTCTGAGCCATCCACGCCGCCGTGATATCGGCGGAGCGTCTCCCGCGCATCTTCGATCTCCGCTTTGATCCTCTCTTCCCGGCTCATGGGGGTTCTGTCGCGCTTCTCTTTCTCTTTGATCCTTGATTCTCTCATTAATTCCAATATTTTTTTTACGTCATCGAATTTGGGCATGGCTCAACCCTCCTCTCATTTTCCAAGGCTTTGCTTTCAGTGGGGCACGCGGTCTCCTCTGTTTTCCAAAAAGGCTTTCCTGTTACATTCCGAGACAGGCCCCCACAACTGCCTCCAAAATCTCCACCAGCTCCGGGTCCATGTACCGGTACTCATCCGGGATCTCCAGGACATGGACCGTCTTGCGGTCCATCAGCCGGG
>JAABSZ010000335.1:0-2518 GCA_011390135.1 Desulfobacteraceae bacterium
GAGTGTTCCGGGCCCACGCCGGGATAGTCGAGGCCGGCCGATATGGAATGGGCCTCTAATATCTGCCCCTCGTCATCCTGCAGCACATAGGACTTTGCCCCGTGGAGAACGCCCACGGTTCCGGCAGTGAGGGTCGCGGCGTGTTTGCCGGTTTCAAGGCCCCTTCCGGCCGCCTCGACACCGACCATCTCCACGGGGTCGTTCAGGAACGGATAGAAAAGTCCCATCGCGTTGCTGCCGCCGCCGACACATGCGATCAGCATGTCGGGAAGCCTTCCCGCAACGGCATGAACCTGATCCCTGGCCTCGTCGCCGATCACCCGCTGGAAATCCCGCACCATTGCCGGGTAGGGGTGGGGGCCGGCAACGGAGCCGATTACGTAGAAGGTATCGGCCACCGCGCCGACCCAGTAGCGCATGGCTTCGTTCATGGCATCCTTGAGGGTTCCGGTTCCCGATGATACCGGGACCACTTCCGCGCCAAGAAGGCGCATCCGGCGGACGTTGGGGGCCTGGCGCTCGATGTCTTCGGTTCCCATGAAGACTTTGCACTCCATGCCGAAGAGGGCTGCGGTGGTGGCGGTGGCTACGCCGTGCTGGCCCGCGCCGGTCTCCGCGATCACCTTTTTCTTGCCCATCCATTTGGCCATCAAGGTCTGGCCCAGGGTGTTGTTGATCTTGTGCGCGCCGGTGTGCGCGAGATCCTCCCGCTTCAGCCAGATGGCCGCGCCACCGGCTTTTTCGCTTAGGGTCTTTGCATGAAAGAGCGGCGTGGGTCTGCCGGTATAGTCCCGCAGCAGATCATGCAGCTCCTTTTGAAAATCGGGGTCCGCGATATTTTTTCGGTAGGCCTCCTCCAGCTCCAGCAGGGCCGGCATCAGTGTCTCTCCTACATATCGTCCCCCATAGGGGCCGAAGTGGCCCCGCTGGTCAGGATACTGCTTTTGGTCCAGGGCATCGATGCCGTACATCAGAATATCCTCCTTGTCTTTCGTTCTATGCGGCAACTGCGGGCCGCTTTGATAAATCTTTCGACTTTGGCCAGATCCTTGCGGCCCGGCTCGAATTCGACGCCTGAGCTGACATCCACCGCATCCGGTTCCGCTGCGGTTATGGCCTGTTTCACATTTTCCGGATGAAGGCCCCCGGCAAGGATCAAAGGATACTTTGCGCCAAAATCCTTTACGGAGCCCCAGTCCCATGCCATCGCGTTTCCGCCGGGATGCTTTCCGGTTCCGCATTCCAGCAGAAAACCGTCCGCGGGATAATGATCCGCTTCGGAAAGGCCGGGCTCCCGATGGGTAAAGAGCCCCTTGATCACCCGAACCCCTTCCTTCCGCAGCCTTTCGGCGATCTCCCGCGGCTCATGGCCATGAAACTGGACCGCATCCAGGCCGCAGTAGCGGACCTTCTGCATCATCCAGTCATAGTCCCGGTCCACGAAGACCCCCACCCGGATCACGCCCGCGCTTAGGGCCGAGCAGATATCTCTGGCAAGGGCTTCATCGAGGTTTCTGGGGCTTTTTTCATAGAAGACAAGGCCGATGGCGTCCGGGCCCAGGGCCGCACAGGCCATAGCCTCATCCATACGGGTGAGGCCGCAGATCTTGATCTGCACCATTTTCAGTTTCCTTTCATCAGCGATTGCAGAAAGGCTTCGGGATCATCGGAGCGAACGAGGCTCTCTCCGATGAGGAAGTTGTGGAATCCTGCCTTTTTGAGCTGTCGAATATCTTCGGGGCCGCGAATGCCGCTTTCGGCCACCGGGATCTGTCTTTTGTCGAGCAGGGAGACCATACGGATCGAATTGTCGATGCTCGTCTCAAAGGAGCGGAGGTTCCGGTTGTTGATGCCGACCAGCGAGGCAGCGGTTTTGTTTACACGCCTGATCTCCTCGGGACTGTGAACCTCTACCAAGGCGTCGAGTTCCATCACATTGCAGATCACAAGAAAATCACTGAGTTTCACATCCGGAAGAATGGAAGCGATCAGCAGAACCGCATCCGCGCCCATGGCTGCGGCTTCGAGGATCTGATATGAGGAGATGATGAAGTCTTTTCTCAAAATGGGCAGGGAGGTGGCTTCCCTTGCCCGGATCAGATCTGACGGGCTTCCTTTGAAAAAATGTTCATCCGTCAGCACCGAGATCGCGGCCGGGGTCATGCCGTCGATCCGGGAGGCCTGCCCCAGGGATGCGGGCCGCACCGCCTCGAGCTTCTCCTTCAGCTCGTTGGAGAGGCCATGCACCCCTCGGTAGTCGAAGCTTTCCGGCAGCTTGATCCGCTCCAGGTTTCTGAATTTTTCGATCTCATCGGTCTGCCGACGGATGTAGCCCTCGTATTTGATCTCGATCTCGACCTGCCGGGAGACCTTTTCATCCACCCGCGACGGGGCCGGAGCCAGTCTTTCCACAGCACCATAGTCGAGCTGTGCCCGCTTCAGGAGCTGATCCATAGGGGCCGCCTCCTTGATGCGCGGAGTTCCCCGCTCTTCCAGATACGCGTTGACCCCCTCCGTG
>JAABSZ010000336.1:0-2480 GCA_011390135.1 Desulfobacteraceae bacterium
CAGTCTCTGCAAAGTAGGCTTTACCCTCCAGCTCATCTATAAACTCCTGCAGCTCATCCCGGATGAACCGGTTGTGATGGTAAAACAATATGTTCATATATGTTGCTATGCAGAAAACATGCCAAATTGTTCATTATCCATGATTACAAAAACTTATCTAAATTGCAGAACAGAACGACTCTCCGAAAACGGATAGGCAGGTAGGGAAATAGTGTAGAGACGATGAGGAAAACCCGTAGTGGCGCATACAGGGAAGCAATGAGCCGTGGGTATCCGTTTTCGGATACCCTCTCTGTTTTCGGATATAAATTCGAGATTTTTCTCAAAAGTTATGCTTCTTCATCCTCCGGTCCAAAGACTGCCAGGAGATATTCAACAGCTTTGCGGCCTGGGATTTGTTCTGCTCGGCCCGCTCCAGAGCTTTTTGGATCAGCCGCTTTTCGGCCGCGTCCATATCGAAATCTTCCGGCTCCGGAGAGGCTTTCCCCGTACATTCCGGAGGCTCGGCATTGTCCAGATGGCTAAACAGCAACCGCTCGCCGTCGCACAGGATGACGGCCCGCTCCAGGATGTTCTTCAGCTCCCGGACATTGCCGGGAAAATGATAGGCCGTCAACTTTTCAAAGACCTGCGGAGCGATGGCCCGGATCTGTTTTTTGAGCTTTTTGGCATAAAATGCTACAAAATTCTCGATAAGGGGCGGAATGTCCTCGGGCCGTTCCCGGAGGGACGGAACATGGATGCGGAAGGCATTGATGCGGTGGTAGAGATCGTTCCGGAATCGTTCCCGGGCCACCAGGTCTTCGATATCCCGGTTCGTGGCCGAGATCAGCCGGACATCGACCGCAGTCTCCCGGTGGGCTCCGATCCGGCGCACCCGGCGCTCCTCCAGAACCCGCAGCAGACGCGCCTGCAGCGGCATGGCCAGATCACTGATCTCATCCAGGAAGAGCGTGCCCCCGCGCGCATACTCGAAACAGCCGGCCCGGTTCGCTGATGCACCGGTGAACGCGCCCTTTACATGGCCGAAGAGTTCGCTTTCAAAAAGCGTCTCCGGGATGGCAGAGACATTGACCGGATAGAAATACCCCTTCCCGCGGGAACTGAGGTGATGAATGCCCCGCGCTACCAGCTCCTTGCCGGTGCCGCTCTCCCCGGTGATCAACACACTCGTCTCCCCGGATTGGGCCACCCGGGTCATCAGATCCATGATCTCCTGCATGGCCTTTCCCCCCCCGATCATCCGATGTCCCGCAGTCTCCTGAAACTCCTTTGTCAGCAGGCAGTAGCTCTTCTCCACGGCCTTGAGCCGTTGGTTCAGCCGGATGAATTTTCCGGTTCTCTCCACAGCCGCACGGATATCGTTCAACCGAAGGGGCTTTTGCAGATAGTCGGCCGCGCCCAGGCGCATGGCCTTGATAACGCTATCCATATCTCCGTGTCCGGTGATCATGATCACCTCGATTTCAGGACGTTCCGATTTCACCGACTTCAAAAACGTCAGCCCGTCCGTTTCCGGCAGCCGGATATCGAGAATGAGAATGTCCGGCTCATGGGCTTCCAGTGCCCGTTCCGCCTCAGAGGGACTCCCGGCCTGAAAGAGCTGATGGCCGATATCGGTCAGAAACTCATCGAGTTCCTCCCGTATCCGAGGCTCGTCATCCACAATCAGAATTTTCAATGGCTCCATTCGGGTTCACTCCTTCCCATCGGGCACTCTCGGCAGGAGAATGGATATGGTGGTGGATCTGCCCAAAACGCTCTCCACCCGGATCTCCCCTTTCATCTCCTGAACGATGCCGTAGCTGATGGAAAGTCCCAGCCCGGTTCCCTTCTCGGGCGATTTGGTTGTAAAGAAGGGTTCGAACAATTGATCCATTTGATCCTCGGGAATGCCGATGCCGTTGTCTTCGACTTCGAGAATGACCATCTCCCCCCGGCCCCAGGAGCCGATCCTGATCTGCTTTTGAAAAGCCAGATCCCCCTCCTGATCCGCCTTATGATCCACGGCATCCTTTGCATTGGTCAAGAGGTTCAAGATGACCTGTTCCAGCCGGTACCGGTTGCCCAGAACCGACCCTGCATTCTCCTCCAGATCGAGCACAATCCGAACGTCATGCCGGCGATACTGGGTCTGCAGCATGGAGAGGGCATCTCTACAGACCCTGTTGACATCGATATTTTCCACCATCACCGCTCTCTGGTCCCGGGAAAAGAGGCGAACATGGTCAATGATGTTCCCGATGCGGTCGATGTCCTTGCGAAAATTGCCGATCTTCCCGAGCAGGTAATGGGGCACGGCTTTGCCGGCTGCGATCTTGAACTCCATGTTGTCCAGTCCCATGGTGATGCCGGCCAGGGGCTGGTTGATCTCATGCGCGATGCCGGCCGCCATCCGTCCCAGGGATTCCAGCTTCGATTTCTGGATCAGCAGCTCTTTCTGCTTCAGCCGTTTATCAAGCTCCTCCTCCACCCGTTCT
>JAABSZ010000337.1:0-2477 GCA_011390135.1 Desulfobacteraceae bacterium
CACGGCCTTTTTCAGAATGCCGGGCCGATCCGAGAGGTGAAGCACCACCTTCTGGATCACGGCCTCCATCGCGTCCTCCTTCGGCGTGAGAAGGATCTCTCTTCCGGGCATCAATTGCGCGGTGAAATAAGGATTTTTTTCAAACTCCCCTTTGAGCCAGCCCCCGATCTCCTCCAGCACCGTCTCCATGATGGGAAGGCTTGCGGAATCATCCTTTTCCAGCTTTCCCTCCTCGGTCTTGAGGTACCGCTCGGCCTTTCCGTCATGCATCAGAAGGATGATCTCCACGGGCGAGGTATATTCCCAGCGCAGGGAATCCGGGGCTTTGTAATAGAGCATTCCCCTTGATTCCAGGGGCTTTTTCAATATGGAAAGGTGCTTCTCCTGGATAAAGGCGGTCTCGATGCTTTCGATCTTTCCGGCCTCAAGTTTCAACCCTTCGAGGCTGTCGGCCCATCCGATGCAGAAAAGGGCTGCGGCAATGGCAGCGACATTCAAAATCTCTTTTTTCAAAACATCCCTCCGTTGACGGAGATCACCTGTCCCGTGATGTAGGAGGCATCATCGGAACAGAGAAAACGGACGGTCTTTGCCACCTCTTCGGGCCTCCCGATCCGGTTCATGGGGATCATCGACTTGATCTGCTGTACCGGGGCCTTTTCGATCATCCCGGTCTCGATGAGCCCGGGCGCGACCACATTGACACGGATGCCGAGGCGCGCGACTTCAGAGGCCACAGAGCGGCTCGCGCCGATGAGGCCGGCCTTGGCCGCGGCATAGTTGGCCTGACCCCGGTTGCCCATGATCCCGGCCACCGATGCGATGGAGACCACCGCGCCCCTTTTGCGGGGAACCATCGCCTTCAATGCCGGTTTTGTGACGTTGTAAAAGCCCTTTAAAGTGGTCGCCACCACCCTGTCCCAGTCCGATTCGGGCATCATGATGAAGAGGCCGTCGGCCGCGATTCCCGCGTTGTTGACCAGAATCTCCAGGGGAGCATCTTCGGAGAGAAGGCTCTCCATTGCCGCTTCGGCCGCTTTGCTGTCGGTCACGTCGAATCCGATGATCTCGCCCGATCCGCCCGATTCCCGGATTGCGGCCAGGGTCTCCTCCGCGGCCTCCCTGCCGGACAGGTAGTTGACGATCACATGGTATCCGGCTCCGGCCAGTTCCAGCGCGATGGCCCTGCCGATGCCGCGGCTCCCGCCCGTGACCAGGGCTCTTTTTGATTCTACCATATGGGTCTCCTATCTCCTTGCTTGAAAACAGACTATGATTCTTCCCCTTGGCCGGTCCGCACCACCTGCAGGGTGATTTCCGCGATGGGCCCTTCACCGGCCATTTCCCCATCTATTCGGGATGTCCCAAGGATTTCGGTATAGTTCTCCATTTCAAAGACAACCGCTGCATCGGTGATGATCCGGGAGCCGACCCGTATCCGCTCTCCGGGAAAGCGCGCCCTTTTGATCCCCACCAGAAAGCCCTGAGTGTTGAACCCTTTCCCCTCCTGGAGATCCTTCCAGCCGATTGAGACGGCCGATGTCTGGGCCGCAAGCTCTATCAGGACCAGCGGATGAACCGTCTCCCCGTCCGACAGGGGCCAGTCCGTCTTTGCAACCGACAGGGTCACTGCCCCTTTCTCCCGCACCTCGACCACGGTCTCGATCAGTTTCATGGCCCCCCGGTGGGGGATGAGCTTTTCGATGTCGATCGGCTCCATTTTCCGGTCCATTATCCGGTCCATATTCCGGTCCATATTCGGGCCCCTGAATTTCTGTTATTTCCAGATACTTAAAACAGGATTTAAAAACCCTTCACCAGCCACTATCCACGCCGCACCATCCACTACTCACCATCCACTACTCACCAGCCACCATCCACTACTTTTCCCGACACTTCAAAAAGGGATTGAAAACCCGCGGAAAAGAATATAGAATCTCCCACTTTTAAAAGTTTTATTTGTACATCAATTCCCGGGTGCTGTAAAGCATCAACATTTTCAAGATAATCCCGAAACGGACGCTGATATGGAAAAGCTTGTAGAGGAACTGAAAATAAAGATGGTGGATACGCTCAACCTGATCGACATCACCCCGGCAGAGATCGACGGGGAGGAGCAACTGGTGGGCGGTAAGCTGGGGATCGACTCGATCGATGTTTTAGAGCTGGTGATGATGATCGAAAAGGATTATGGGGTGCGGATCGAGAGCAAGGATGTGGGGGAGAAGGTCTTTGCCAGCCTCGATGCGCTGGCCCTATATATCCATCAGAAGCGGGGGGAAGCCCTGAATTGACGGGCGTTCGGGTCTTTATAACGGGTGCGGGGATGATCTCCGCGGCCGGTGAGGGGATTGCCGCACATCGGGCAGCAATAAAAGAGGGGACATGCGGGATCGGGCCGTTGACCCTTTTTTCCGCGCCCAACCCGATGCCGGTCGGAGAGATCCGGGACCGTTTTGAAAAGGGCGATCTTCCAC
>JAABSZ010000338.1:0-2462 GCA_011390135.1 Desulfobacteraceae bacterium
CTTCGGGATTTCATCGGGATCGTCAAGCGGTCCCATCGGAACTACTTTCCCGTGGAAGAGGAGAAGACGGGCCGCTATCTCGGCATGATCCATCTCGACGACATCCGGCCATATCTTTTCGATCCGCTGATGTACGATGTGGTGATTCTGGAACAGCTCATGAATCCCCGTGCGGAGCTGATCCGGCCCCACGACGATCTCGGAGAGGTGCTGGAAAGAATGGATCGGCTCCATCTCTTCAGCATGCCGGTGGTCTCGGACGGGGAGCGGTTTCTGGGGATGATCTCCAAAGCCACGCTGCTGGATCAGTATCGGAAGGAGCTTCGTGTTCAGACCGAGCAGTCGGCCTGATGCGATTTTTTTTAATCCAGGTCTTCGAACCGGAGCGCCTGAAAAGCATAAGGATTTAAGATAATGACACCGAAACTTTTTCACATCTTCCGAAACACGCCGCTGGGCAGAGAGACGCTGCTCCAGTCCCTCTATTTCTGCAGGGGAATGGAGACCGATATGGTGATCTACATTCCGAAGTTCACCAAGTTTTTGATGTATTTCGAAAACGATGTGGTGCAGATCGATCTGGACCCCTCCTATCTCACTGCGCCGGATACGGCAGAAGATCATGCGAAAAATCTGTGCGAAGAGGCCGGCATCCGTCCCCATTTTCTGGAGCCCAAAGACTTTACAGCCTCCACCCTGCCGGACATCCCTACTCATTTCGACTTCATGTGTTGTCCCAGAAGCATCAGCGATCTTTCATCCAAGATCGGGCTCGGCTACATCGGCCCCCGGGTGCGGCGGATCGTCAATCAGGCCGGTTTCCCGGTGCTGATCACAAGCCCTTCCTACAAAGAGTGGGCGCGGATCACCGTATTTTTCGGCGGCTCTGCCAACGCGGTCAAATCCCTCCGGTTGGGGCTGCGGATGGCCCGGCTCACTGGAAAGCCGCTCGACATCTTCACCCAGCAGGAGAATCTGTCAAAGGCGGAATATGAAAAGATCATCCGGCATAAAGAGCTGGAACCGGAGCTGGATCTCTATCTGGACCGCTGGCTCTGTTTTGATAAGGGGAATTTCGAGGAGAATCTCTATGAAGTGCCCCATGACGCGCTGGTGGTACTCGGGGCCTTCGGACACGGATTGATCAAGGATATGGTCTTCGGCAGCAAGATGGAGAAGATCCAGTCGATTCTGCCCAACAACATGCTGATCGTGGGGCATCATTATCAGGCATCGAGCTGATGGCTTCGCGGCGGCCTAGTTCCCGGCTGCTGGTTCTGCACCAGGGGGCATTGGGCGATCTGGTGGTCTCTTTTGGGCCGCTGCTGGCATTGAAAAGCCGCTTTGAAACCATCGACGGGATCTGCAGCCGGGGGATCGGAAAGGTGGCCGAAGAATTTGGCGTTTTTGGGAAGTCCTATCCCCAGGAGTCGGCCCTCTTTTCGAGCCTCTATTCGGATCTTCCCTCAAAGCCGCTTTCGGATATGCTCTCTCCCTATGATGCGATTCTGCTCTTCTCCTTTTCGGACGCGCTTCAGAAGAACATCTCCGGAAATTACGGGAAGAGGGTCTATCGGATTCGGCCCCGTCCCGATGTGCGGGAAAGAAAGCATGTGGCAGAGCATCTGTTTCAAAGCCTTTATGCCTGCGGACTCCTCATGCCTGCGGATCGGAAATCGTCCGATTTTTTGGACCGGCCAAGGGTTGATGCCGATCCTTCTCGAATTCTGATCCATCCCGGATCAGGAAGCCGGAAAAAGAACTGGCCTCTTGAGCGATTTATGGCGGTTGCTGGAAAGATCAGGAGGGAAGGGTATTCCCCGACTTTTCTGCTGGGGCCGGCCGAAGAGGAAATCCGGGGACAGATATCTGAAGAAGTCTTTATTCCATCGGATCTGCAGGGGCTTGTGAGGATATTGAAGGGGGCAGGGGGGTATATCGGGAATGATTCCGGCGTCTCCCATCTGGCCGCGTTCATTGGATTGCCGGTCCTGGCCATCTTCGGCCCATCAGATCACCTGCGATGGAAGCCTGTGGGGAGAGCTGTCCGTGCTGTTGCTCCTGAAATCGAATGTGTTCCCTGTTTCGAGACCGGGGAGCGGATTTGCCGGGATAAAAACTGCCTGGATGCGATCGATCCCGGTGCGGTTTTATCGGCCTTTACGGTTTTAAAAGAAAAAGCCGATAGGCCACTTGAGGTTCGCTGATGGTCTGCGCAGCTCTTCCAGCGCTTGAAAACCTTCATCTGAGAAGCGCGGCCATTGCGAAAAGATCTTACAAGATCATGCGCCGAACCGGGTCATAAACTGATCCCGTTGTTCGGTGCTCCCGACCATGAGGATGTCGCTGCCCGGCTCCAGCACTGCATCCGCAGGAGGGTTCGTCATGATATTCTCCCCTTTTTGAATCGCGATCACGGTCATTCCGATCTCGGAGCCGATGCTGGTTTCACCCAGGCTCCT
>JAABSZ010000339.1:0-2370 GCA_011390135.1 Desulfobacteraceae bacterium
GGAAGCAGGCATCCCATGCCGTTTCCATCTATCATCAGCTCCTGCAAAACAGGCCGGAACAATCGAAACCGGCTCCATCCGATGAAGATCACCATCCATTCCCATCCCGACTGTCGGCAGATATGGCAGGAGGACCGGGGGAAGGAGATATATCGGCCAGATCGTTCAGACGGAGTCGGATGAGGACGTATTCGGATTGGAAAACAATGATACGTCCTCTTTCCAACTCCGGTGATCATTGAGAAGGTCTGCCGAAACAGCACTCCTCTTATTTTTCATCCGTCATTTCCAATACCTGTCCACAATTCGTCGATAGGCATCGTTTCACCGTTCATCGCTTCTTTCCATCCCTGTTCGAAACTCTCCTCCGCCGGTTTGAGCGATACACCTTCTCTGAAATTCCGCACAATGTTCAATAGTATCGGCAGATATTCTTCAGGAGTTGATTTTATCTCCTGAATAAGCTGATTCGTATAGTTTGTTTGATTGTTATTCATCTGTTTCTCCTTATTGTAATCCGGAAAACAGAACCCTCGGCTGAGTCCCGGTCAACCATTCCCGACCCCGGCCATCAGCTTCCGCAGCACATAGGGCAGAATCCCCCCGTGCTCGTAATAGGCCACATCGATGTCGGTGTTGAGCTTGGATAGAACTTCAAATTCGATCTTCTCGCCGTTCTCTTTTTGAGCCGTCACCTGCAGGGGCTTTCTCGGGGCCATGCCGGAGAGTCCTTTGATGGTGTAGGATTCGGAGCCGTCCAGCCCCAATGAATCCGCGTTCTCCCCTTCCTTGAAGACCAGGGGCAGCACTCCCATGCCGACGAGATTACTCCGGTGGATCCTCTCGTAGGAGACCGCGATCACGGCCTTCACCCCCAGCAGGTTGGTTCCTTTGGCGGCCCAGTCCCGGGAGGAGCCGGTGCCGTACTCCTTTCCGCCGATCACGATGAGCGGGGTCTTCTCTTCCTTGTACTTCATGGCCGCGTCGTAGATGTACATCTCCTCCTTCTCCGGGAACTTCAGGGTCAGGCTCCCCTCCTTGCCCCGGGCCAACCGGTTTTTGATCCGGATGTTGCCGAAGGTTCCCCGCATCATCACCTCGTGGTTGCCCCGGCGGGAGCCGTAGGAGTTGAAATCGGTCTTCTCCACACCCTCGTTCACCAGATACTGCCCCGCGGGATACTTCTCCGGGATCGCGCCGGCCGGGGAGATGTGATCCGTTGTGACGGTATCCCCCAGCAGCGCCAGCACCTTTGCCCCTTCGATGTCCTCGGGCTTTTTCATGTCCAGGCTGAAGCCCTCGAAATAGGGGGGATTTTTGATGTAGCTCGAGGTCTCGTCCCATTTGTAGGTGGTGCTCTGCTCCACGTTCATGGCCTGCCAGAACTCGTCGCCGTCGAAGATCCGGCCGTACTCGGTGCGGAAGAACTCCTCTTTCACATTCTCGGGGATCAGGGCATTGATCTCTTCGTCTTCGGGCCATATCTCCTTTAAATATACCGGCTCTTCATTGATATCCAAGGCCAGGGGCTCGTTCTCCAGGTCCAGATCGACCCGGCCCGCGATGGCAAAGGCCACCACCAGCATGGGAGAGGCGAGAAAGTTTGCCCGCACGTTCTGGTGAATCCGGGCCTCGAAGTTCCGGTTGCCCGAAAGCACCGATGCCACCGTCAGGTTGTTGTCAACCACTGCTCGTTCGATCTGGGGATGGAGCGGGCCGCTGTTGCCGATGCAGGTGGTGCAGCCGAAGCCGACTGTGTGAAAGCCCAGGGCCTCCAGATAGGGAACGAGGCAGGCCGCTTCGAGATAGTCGTTGACCACCTTGGAGCCGGGGGCAAAGGAGGTCTTGACATGAAGCGGAATCTTCAGCCCCCGCTTCACCGCGTTCTTTGCAAGCAGCCCCGCGCCGATCAGCACAAAGGGGTTGGAGGTGTTGGTGCAGGAGGTGATGGCCGCGATCACCACGGAGCCGTCGCCGATCACGGTCGGCTTTCCGCCCAGCTCGATCTGAACCCCCTTCTCCTTTCCAGGGGTGCAGAAGGGGAGGCTGCCGCAGACGTTGCCCGATTCATCATAGAAGCGGGAGATGTGTTTCAATGTGGTGTCCCTCTCATACTCGCACCCCATGATCTTGAAGAAGCGCTCTTTGAGATTCTTCAGGGGAATCCGGTCCTGGGGCCGGGAGGGGCCTGCCATGGCCGGTTCGATGGTGGAAAGATCCAGCTCCAGCACTTGGGTATATTCCGCCTCGTTCTCGCCGGTGTAGAAGAGACCCATCTCCCTTGCGCAGACCTCGACCAGATCGGCCCGCTCGTTTCGATCCGTCATCCGGAGATACTGAACCGTCTTCTCATCGACCGGAAAAAAGCCC
>JAABSZ010000340.1:0-2364 GCA_011390135.1 Desulfobacteraceae bacterium
GGGTCCTGCTGGTGGACGATCACGGGATTGCCCGGGATTTCCTTGCCGAACGACTCGTCGGCTGGGGGGCTATGGTGGCCTCGGCATCCGATGGAATGAACGCGATGGCCGAACTGGAACGCGCAGACAGCAATATCCCTTTTGATCTTTTTCTGGTGGATGCGCGGATGCCGGGAATGGACGGGTATGAGACCGCGGCCGAAATCCGAAGCCGCTGCGGAAGCGCATCCCGGGTGATCCTGATGAGCCCCTCGGACGAGATTGTTCAGGCGGTCGATCGAGGCCGCTCTCTGGGCGTCGGAGCGGTGCTGGTGCGTCCGGTCCGTGAGGGGGAACTGCTCCGCACCATAGGGGCTCTTCTGGGAAAGCTGCCTTTGGAGAACGATTTCACAAAGACCCTGGCCTGTCCCGTGGAACCCCAATCCGGGGAGATGATCCCCCTGAAGATCCTTCTGGCCGAAGACAACGAGAACAACCGGACTCTCTTCTCCTTCTATCTCAAAGAGACCCCGCACGAGGTCCACATGGCCGAGGACGGCGCAATCTGTCTGGAGAAATACAGAACCGAAACCTACAACATCATCTTTATGGATGTGGACATGCCGGTCATGGACGGATATCAGGCGACCCGGGAGATCCGGAATTGGGAGGCCGAAAACGGCCTCCTGCCCGTGCCGATCATCGCGCTCACCGCGCACGCACTGGATGGAAAGCGGCAGGAGAGTCTGGACGCGGGATGCACGGATCATCTCACCAAACCCTTTAAAAAGGCGCAGATATTCAACATCCTCCGAAAGTATGAATCCCGGGTCCGGGATATCCTTCAGGTCGTGGATGAAGAGAGGGCGGGAATCGACTTTGATCCGGATCTCATGGAGCTGATCCCCGGCTTTGTCTGGGAGACATTTGAGGAGATGAAGCTTCTGGAGGATGCCATTGCCGAAGGAGATCATGAAAAGATCCGGCGGATGGGCCACCGGATCAAAGGTTCAGCGCTCTGCTACGGATTCGAGGAGATGGGGAGGATTGCAGAGGAGATTGAAATGGCCGGGGAGGAAAAGGAGGATCTTAAGGAGATCCAGAATGAGGCCGATCTCCTCCGCTCCTATCTGGAAAGAATCAGGGAAGAACTTTTTGAACCACCTCGATGAGCTGATGGGGGCGGAAGGGCTTGATGATCCAGCCGGTGGCCCCGGCCGCCTTTCCCCGCTGTTTGACCCCGCTGTCCGATTCCGTGGTCAATATAACAATGGGAACCCGCGCATAGCCCGGCAGAGCCCTGATCTGCCGGGTCAGCTCGATCCCGTTCATCACCGGCATGTCCAGATCCGTGATCACCATGTCAAACCTTGAGCCCTCTGCCTTTTCCAGGGCATCCCCGCCGTCTGCGGCCTGTGTCACCGCATAATCCCCCGCTTTCAGGGAGAATTGAACCATCTGCCGAATGCTGGCTGAATCATCTGCGATCAGTATCGATTTTGGCATCTCTATTCCTTTTTTTCATTTTTTTCATCTTTTTTCACCGTTGAACATCTTTCCACCAGACCCGGAACTTATACCGCACTTCTGTTTGGATTCTGTTAGTATTTGGTTAAGATTTCATTAAAAATGAGGCTGGGGGGATTTACCGCTCTACACCAGTTCCATGGAGGTCAGGCGCTGCTGTCCGTCAACGATCACCAGGCGAGGGGGTTTCTGTTTGCTGTCCGTGCCGATGGTCCGAACGGTATCGGCCATTCCATTCTGCCAGAAGATATGTTACCCATTGATTTCAAGCGATTTTATAAATTATGGGCCGACAATCTGTTTTTTGAATGGGGGTTGAAAAAACCCGATTGCCAAAATCCCGAAGCTTCGATATATTGAACCCTTGTAAACAGATGCGGAAAGGAGCATGCGGTTAGTTCCGGTGGTGATCTTTCTTCATCCGGGGAATTTCGAGGGGTATCTACGGTTATATGAATTTGACCGATGAGGAGCGGGATCGCTTCCGAAAGGAATATGTGGATTCCGATCAACCCAAGGAGGGACTTATGGGACTGCGGCAGATGTTTTATGAAGAGGGAAGGATAATAGGCATCGATGAAGGAAAAATAGAAGGGATTGATGAAGGGATTACATTGGGCTTGCACCGTGCCATTGAATCCCTTTTGAATACAAAATTCGGGAAAGAAGGGCTGAAACTGATGGGGCGGATTCGGGAAATCAAAGATCCTGCCAAGCTCGATGCAATTATGGTTGCCATTGGAACCATGAGCAACGGCAATCTCCATGATTTCCAAAAGCGAATCGATGTCTGAAGCTCTGGCGACGGGTCTGCGGAGATGTCGCCCTTTGCATTGATATAGTCGAGCTTTCGAAGTG
>JAABSZ010000034.1:0-25826 GCA_011390135.1 Desulfobacteraceae bacterium
CAAATAAAATAAGCCGAATCACCTTTCATCATCAAGGCGACCCGGCTATCCCAATGGGACCCGAAGCTTTCCGTCCCCACCTCACGATGGGTTTGGCTTTTTCTTCTGGAATTTATATATGCAATGCCTGTGCCATTGCGCTTGAAAAAATCCTGCCAAATTTTAATTTATTGAAAATAAAGAAAATAAAATCTATCCCCTTCCATCTGCTACAAATTTTGTAACCCGAGTTACCTCCCAAATTTCCCATGCAGCCACAACTTTTGTAGCAAAAACATAACAGATGGTAATGTTCCCATTTTTGAGATGTGGGGATATCGATTCCCGGAAACAGGAGAGAAACAGGCAGGAAGCAGCTACATTTTTTGTAGCTGATGCTGTTCAGCATGAGGTTCAGTAGGAGCATGGAAATCATCCCATCATCGATGCCGATGCTTGGCCGATATAATCGGCGTATTGACCACCAGCGCGGACAGGTCATCCGATCGATGAATATCCAACTTGAAGGCTTCCTTATCGATCTCGAAATACCGGGAGATCACCTCTATAATCTCCCGATGCAGATTCTCTAAAGTCTCGTCCGAAACCTCGAGCTTGTCATAGATCAGGGCGAATTTGAGCCGTTTTTTGGCAACATCCTTGCTGTCGCTCTTCCCCAAAACCTTTCTCAGGAAACTGTTGAGCATAGGACCTCCTTATCGCCCAAGACCAAATTTTGTGCCGATTTTTTTCCAGAACTTGCCCGAGGTCTGGGGGATCTGTATGGGCAGGTCGGTATTTCCGTCCATCCGCCTGGCAATCCGCTTGAATGCCTCCCCGGCCCTGGAATCCTTCTGAAGCACCAGGGGAATTCCAGTATTGGTGGATATCACTACCTGATCGTCCATCTCCACCAGACCGATGAGGTCGATGGAGAGGACATCCACGATATCCTCATGGCTGAGCATGTCCCCCTTCTCCACCATGTGGGGGACGATCCGGTTGACAATGAGTTTCGGTGTGATGGATCGGGCATAGAGCAGCCCGATCACCCGGTCCGCATCCCGCACCGATGCCACCTCCGGGGTGCAGATCACCACGGCCTCGCTGGCCGCGGCCACAGAGTTGTCAAAACCCCGTTCGATGCCGGCCGGACAGTCCATCAGAACATAGTCGAACTCCTGCTTCAGCTTCTCGCCGAAACGGACCATGTCTTCGGGAACCAGCGCATTCTTGTTGTCGCTCTGGGAGGCCGGAATCAGATACAATTTGTCGATCCGCCTGTCTTTTATCGCGGCCTGCGCCAGCTTGCACTTTCCCTTTACGGCATCCACCACATTGAAGACGATGCGGTTCTCCAGCCCCATGACCACATCGAGATTTCTCAGGCCGATATCCATATCCACCACGACGACCCGTTTTCCCAGAAGGGCGAGTGACGCGCCGAGACAGGCCGTGGCCGTGGTTTTACCGACCCCGCCCTTGCCCGATGTGATGACAATGATCTTTCCGCTCAACGATTCCACCTCTTTATAATTGTCTTCTTCATATCTTTAAAGCCTTACCGCACCTCAGGCCAGGGCAGCCGGCCAAAGGGGTCCGCTTCGAGATAGTCTTCCACCACGATGGTGTTGTCCTCCACATAGGCGTACTCGGTCTGCTTGGTGGGGGAGGAGGGGAGGCCGGCCGCGACAATCGTTCCGATCTGCACCTGGGTCGGCCGAAAATCCAAAGAGAGAACAATGGCATCCTCCCGATCCGGCTGGCCCGCGGCCGCGGTTCCGCTCAGGGTTCCGATGACCAGGATATCCCCCCCGGCCACAACCTCTCCGCCGGGATTGACATCCCCCAATATCAGAAGATGCTTCCGGGCCGTCACCTTCTGGCCCGAGCGCACCCTGCCGGTGAGCATAAGAACGTCGCTTCTGTGGTTTTGCCAGGAACGATCCATGTCCCTGTGCCGGAGAATCTCTTCGACCTCCCGCCGTTTTTTGGGGGGGCGCACCACCGTGCCCACGCCGAAACTCACCTTGAGAAAGCCCTCCAGCGCGGCCGTCATCTCTTCGGCACCTTCCCACTCTTCGGCCTCACCGTAATCGAGCAGAACTCGGGTGTTGATGGCCAGATGGCCAAGGGGTTTGAAGAGCCGGTTCAATTCGCTCTGCAGAAAATCAATGGGCTGTTTCGGGTCCAATACGACCCGCAGACCATCAGCCATCCCTGTCAGGCGTACCGAAGGATTGTCTGAGCTTGCAGTATTCATTTCTCCGAGTTAGAATTATAGGTAAAACCGGATATCCTGTCAATCATTGGTTCAACTTATCCGAAAAAATTGCAGGATGCCCTCTTTCTCCGGCAGTGAGATAATGCATGAACTTTTTTAAGGCCGGTAGGGGATTTACAGGGGGATTTGGGAGAAATTGGGAAAATATCGGGTGAAAATGATGGGCTCGGAGACGTTCCGCAGCCCATCATTTATAGTAGAAAAGGGGTTATAGTAGAAAAGGGGTAGAGAAACGGGAGATATCTACCCCTCTGCTGAGAAGCATTCTTATTCGATGGTCAATTCGTTCTCCACCCAGGTCGCGCCGCCTTCCAGCGCATTTTCGGTGGCCGAATACCGCTCGGCCCAGGAATCGACGTTTCCGGTGAGGGTCGCGGTTCCGTCCTGCACCGAGATGTTGATGTCACCGCCGTCCACAAAGGGGCTCCAGAAGTATTCGCTTTCGATCTCGTCTTTGATCTCGGCATCGGTGGTGAAGGTGTAGCCGGGCTGATAATCGTACCAGTCATAATCATAGACATACCAGTTATCCACATAGGGATCGGATATCAGTGGCTCGGTGACTTCTGTAACGACAAGATTGTTGTCCACTGCAACCACGCCGTTCACCTTCGAGGCCTCGTCATCGGCCAGGGCCTTTTCATAGTAGGAATCGACCGTGCCGTAGAGGCGGGCGATGCCGTTCTCAACATTGACGGTGATCTCGTACTGGCTGATGGTCGGATCGATGGCAAAGGCATCTCTCACCCGCTCTTCGATCTTCTGATTGTCAACCCGATCTTTGCCGCGGACCTTGAGCCGATTCTCCACCTTCTGGACGCCGACAATGTTCCGGGCCTCTTTTGCCGCCGCTCTTTTGGCATTGAGATCCTCGACCTTTCCCCTGAGGGTGACGACACCATCATTCACCTGCGTGGTGATGTTGTAAGAGCCGACACGGGGATTGTAGAGCAGCGCATTCTCCACACCCTCTCTGATATCGCTGTCGGTGAGCGCTGTATATTTGTCGCCCCGCAGTTCCGGATCTCTTGCCCAGCGCTCGACTTGAAGGTTGTCTCCGGTGACGGTCTCAACGCCGGTGACCCAGGCGTCGGTGATGGCCTGGCTCTTCTCGGCACTGCTGCCTACAACGCCGGACAGGGTGACATTTCCGTTGTTCACCTTCACATCGATCAGCGCATTGTCCACCAGCTCGTCGTTCTTCAGGCGGGCCCGGATGTCGGCCTTGATTTCAGCATCCCTCCGCTTTTCCTGCCGGGTCACCGCGATGTTGTTGTTGACCGCAAGCACACCCCGAACGCCCTGGGCCACCTCGGCCGCCAGCTCTCTTTCCTGCCAGGAATCGACCTTGCCGGCCAGTGTCACCACACCGTTGTCGGCTGCGACATCCACCTCATAGGAGTCCGCGGCCGGGTCCAACAGCAGTGCAGTCTTTACATCGTTTTCGATCTGCTGATCATTTCGGCGCTCCGACGGCATCACCCGGATGTTGTTGATCACCGCAACAACCCCTTTGACCGTCCCCGCGATCCGTTGGGCACGCTCTTTGGCATCGAGGTTGCCTACCATACCCGAAAGTGTGATAATACCATCATTTGTAGAGACATCGATGGTTTGGGCCGGAACCATCGGGTCCTGCTGCAGTTCGTCCTCCACTGCATCGGTGATGCTCTGGGCCGTCACTTGAATCACCACCACGGCTCCTTGTGCAGCTCCGATGAAGATGAGAATAATGGCGGCTGTCAGAATGGCTGTCATTCTTTTGCCCATACGCATAAGCCCTCCTTTTTGTTTTTGGTTTGTTTTCAGGGTTTTTGAATGCCGGTATAAACCGGCCCAACAAAAACCCAATAAAAACCCAATAAAAAGCGGATAAAAAGCGGATAAATGGTGATTTTCAAAAGATCTGTTTAAGAGTATAAAAAAGAATGCGGGGGAATGGGTATGGGGTCGATTCTTTATATTGATGGGGGAAAGAGCGTAGTCTTTGATTATCTTTGGGCATTCTCCTCCCATCCCTGCTCGCCGATAAGGGGGACAAAGCGGACATCGGTCAGTTTCTCCCGTTCGAATTCGTCTTGGCCGGTTCTGCGGACCCTGACCAGTTCCTGCAGTTGAAGAGTCTTTCCCACGGGAATCAACAGTCTTCCGCCCACAACAAGCTGATCCAGCAGGGGCTGGGGAACATCGGGGCCGCCGGCCGTGACCACGATCGCATCATAGGGGGCATGCTCTGGCCAGCCCAGGGTCCCGTCCCCTTCCAGAATCCAGATGTTGTCGTAGCAGAGGCGGGCAAACAGCTCTTTTGCCGTATCGGCAAGAGATTTGTACCGCTCTACGCTGTAAACCTTTTCCGCGATCCGGCTGAGGATCGCGGCCGCATACCCCGAGCCGGTGCCGATATCCAGGGCACGATCCTTGGGGGTCAGCTCCAGGGCCTGAGTCATCAGCGCAACGATGTAGGGCTGGGAGATGGTCTGATCCTCGCCGATGGGCAGGGGACGGTCCTCATATGCAAAAGTATGCATATTCTCCGGGATAAATGCCTCCCGGGGGACCGTCTCCATGGCTCTCAGCACGAGCGGATCATGAATATCTCTTCTCTTCAACTGCCGTTCCACCATCTGTTTCCGTTCCATGCTGTACTCTTGATGCATGATTCTCCTTTTTATTCGGAATTGAAAATCGATTATGCCCATCCCTCAGGAGAGGAGAAGGCAATGGATGCAAAACTGACGCTTTCCAGATCGTTGCCGTTGATATCGCCGGAGGTATAGTAGGACTGCACCTTTCCGCTGCTCTCCCGCGACAGGAGTTCCATCAGAATTCCGATGGTATGCACCCCGCAGATGGTCGCACCGGTTCTGCGGATATAGTCCATCAGGCCGCGGGTGTTGCCACGGAGGATCAGCTCGATCGCGCCCATGTCCAGAAGGCCCACCTGTTTGCGAATGTCCGTTGCAAAGGGGGCGTAGTTGTACCGCTTCCCCTGATGGGTGAAATCGGAACTGGCGATGACCAGATCATGTTTTCCGATCTGCTTTTTCAGGCTGTGGGCAACTATTTCATGGTCTCCGTTATGGAGTTGCCCCACCACCAGCGGAACGATTTGAAAGCCCCCGAGAACCGCCTGCAGGAAAGGGAGCTGATACGCGATGGGATATTCATCCCCATGCGCCTCCGGTACAAAATCGAACAGGGGGCCATCCATGAGATGGTTGCATGCTTCCCGGTCGATATTGATCGGGCCCAAAGGGCTTTTCAGGAACACTTTATCGGGAATCGATACCCCCCGGAAGCGTACCTGATGGGTCGGCGCGAGGATAAAGACCCGGCGCACTGCAGCCGGGTCCACAAGACGATAGCCGTGAGCCGCGGCGGACCCAGCCGTATCATAGCCGCCGTGGGGGCTGATAAGTGCGGTCACTTTGCCTTCCATGGGCTGGGGCATCACACTGTCCAGATACTGATGCACCACATTTTCCAGTCCGATGGGATCACGATTGAAACGGTTTTCCATTGTATATGTTGTCTGCATGGCCCCTCCTCCCTCTTTTAACGGTTTTCACCTCTTCTTTTGGGAAATTCTATCGTGTCTATAGAATAGCCCGTCTTTGGCGTTGACGAAATAGGGATAAATCTGTAAAAAGAGGGGGAAAAAGGAGTAAATTCTTTTCACTTTTCACCGCAATCGGCCATGCGCTACAGCCTTTTGAACCTTAAGAAAAAGCACTGGCAGAAAGCGCACTTGTTCACAGGGCGGCCCATTGGAAAACGGCTATAAACAGGCCGCGACAATGGCTGGGGCCAGGGCTCGCACACGCTCTCTTTCCGGCTCCGGCCGCGTCACTGCCGCCGGCAGGAGTGCGATGCCGGGCGCTGCCAGAAAAAAATGGGGTTATACCTTTATTCCGGAATGAAAAATATGGTATTTTCCAGAAGAGATCCTGCAGAAAGGAGTCTGCGGGGCAGGATAAGAATAGCGAATCGGAAAGCCCATTGGCTGAAAAAAAAGGAAAATAAGAGTTGAAGAACCGGCAAATGGTTGAAGAAAAATAATGGAGGCAGCAATGATTGCAGAGTTCAGGAGGCATGGATGAACCGGTTTTCAATGCTTCTGGAATATGGATCTGTGGGGATGGACCCCTTTCTCTTCTATCTCTTTCAACTGGGCAGTCCGGTCGTATATATGGTGCTGCTGCCGATGGTCTATTGGCTCGGGAACCCGCGGCGGGGATGGATTCTGATGCTGGTCTTTCTTCTTTTTATGCAGGGAAACGCGGCCATTCATACTCTGGCCGATCCGCCCGCGCTTTACGGCATCAGCCCCGGAAGCGATATCGATCGGCTCGTGGGGCCGTTCGAACCCTCCCAGCGCTCTTTAAAACTTCCCAGCGCCCATGCTCAGGCCGCGATGGTGATCTTTGGGGGGATTTTTGTCATGGCGCCCTCTTTTGGCGCTTTGGTTCTGTGCGGGCCCCTCATTGCCGGGGTGGGGATCGCGCAGCTCTATCTCGGGGTCCATTCCCTTCTCGGCGTACTGGGCGGATGGCTTTTGGGAGGTTTTGCCCTGCTCTTCTTCTATTTTCTGTTCCGGTTCGATGAAAATGACCCGGCTTTTCTGAATGGATGGGGCCCCCGCTTCTTCTGGGTCATCCTGGGGCTGGGGCTGGCGCTCTGGAATCCGTCGAAAAGCGCTCTTCTGGCAGGAAGCGCCCTTTCGGCCGCGGCCCTCTTCGAGGGGCTTGAAAGGAGGGCTGTGGGCATGAGTGATCCAAAAGGGTTTTTGGCAAGACTTGCCCGTTTTGCCTTGGGGATCGTCCCCCTCATCGCTCTCTTTGTTCCCTTTGCCGGGATACTGGCGGCCCATCCTCTCTGGATGAAAATTCCGTTTCTGCCGGCGGCATCCTTCTGGATCTTCATCTGCGGACCCTTCATGTTCAAGCGGATCGGCATCTGAAAGATTGATTTTTCCCCCCAAATCGGCTATGTGGAGTAGACTTTCCAGAACCGGAATCGCATAATCATTTTTTTGAACAACAGGAGAAAGCAACGAAAATGACCACCAAAAAACGAATCCTCAGCGGCATGCGCCCCACTGGCCAGCTCCATCTCGGCAACTATCACGGCGCTTTGGAGAACTGGGTCAGGATGCAGGAGGATTATGACTGCTTCTTTTTTATCGCGGACTGGCACGCACTGACGAGCGACTACGAAGATCCGAGCCGGATCGCGGACTATGTCAAAGAGATGATCCTCGACTGGCTCAGCGCGGGCCTATCGCCAGAGCAAAGCACCCTCTTTGTCCAGTCCCACGTCAAAGAGCATGCGGAACTATTTCTGCTGCTCTCGATGATCACGCCGGTTCCCTGGCTGGAGCGGAATCCGACCTACAAGGATCAGATCGTCCAACTGGAGAAGAAGGATCTTTCCACCTTCGGCTTTCTCGGCTATCCGGTGCTTCAGGCCGCGGATATCATCATGTACAAGGCCGACGGGGTCCCGGTGGGGGTGGATCAGGTCCCCCATGTCGAGATCACCAGAGAGATCGCGCGGCGCTTCAACTATTTCTACGGAAAAGTCTTTCCGGAGCCGGATGCGGTGCTGACGCCGACGCCCAAGATTCTGGGGTTGGACCGGCGGAAGATGAGCAAGAGCTACAACAACGCGATCTTTCTGTCTGATCCGCCCGATGAGATCCGAAAGAAGGTCTCCCAGATGATCACTGACCCGGACCGGGCCCGGAAGAGCGATCCGGGAAATCCCGGGATCTGCAATCTCTTCGACTTCCATAAGCTCTACAGCCCAAAGGAGACGGTTCAGGAGATGGAGGGGCAGTGCCGTTCGGCCGGCATCGGCTGCGTCCAGTGCAAGAAGATGATGGCCGAAAACCTGGTCCTCTATCTTGCCCCGATGCAGGAGCGGCGGCGCTATTACGAGGGCCGGCCCGAGGTGGTGGCAGACATCATCGTCACCGGCGGCGACAAGGCCCGGAAGGTGGCACAGGCCACAATGGAGGAGGTGCGGTCCGCGATCCGGATATAGGATGGAAACCGCTTCCATGAGAGACGACCGGTACGAGGTGCGGCTGGAGAATGTCTTCGAAGGCCCCATGGATCTTCTGCTCTACCTGATCCAGAAGAACGAGGTGGATATCTACGACATCCCCATCGCGTTCATCACGGATCAGTATCTGGGCTATCTGGAGCTGATGAAGGCCCTGGACATCGATGTGGCCGGGGATTTTCTGCTCATGGCCGCGACCCTGACCCAGATCAAGTCGAAGATGCTGCTGCCGGCCTCTCCGCTGGACGGAGATGAGGGTGAAGATCCTCGCATGGAGATCACCCGGCCCCTGATGGAGTACCTTAAGATGAAGGCCGCGGCCGAGGAACTCTCCGCGCGCGATCTGCTGGGGGAGTCGATCTTCTCCCGGCAGCCCTCTTCTGAGGAACTTTGGGCAGCACCCCAAGAGCGGGAGATCAAGGCCGGCCTCTTCGAGCTGATCCACGCGTTCAGCCGGGTGCTGGAGCGGATCTCCGCAGATCATCGGATCGATCTGAGCGAAGAGCGGATCTCCATCAAAGACCGGATCACGGAGCTGATCGAGCTGCTGGAGGTTCAGGGCTCTGCCGCATTTGGAGATCTTTTTCCGAAAAATGCGGTAAAGCCGGAGATGATCGTCACCTTTCTCGCGATCCTGGAGATGGCAAAGCTGGGGCTGATCAGCATCTCCCAGGGCGCACAGGCTGGGGCGCTGCGCATCTTCTACATATGACCGGAGAACTGAAGTACATCATCGAGAGCCTGCTTTTTGTCTCTAAAGAGCCTGTGACTCTGGAACGGCTCAAAGCCGTGCTGACGCCAGCGGAGCCGGATTCGATCCAAAGGGCACTGGATCAGCTTTCAGCGGATTACGAGGCCCGAAAAGGGGGCTTCTCTCTTCGGGAGGTGGCCGGCGGCTATCAGCTCAGGAGCCGTCTTGAATATGCCGAGTGGATCAAAAAGTTTCTCCAGCCCCATCCGGCCCGGCTGAGCAAGGCGGCTCTGGAGACGTTGGCCATCATCGCATACAAGCAGCCGATCATCCGAAGCGACATCGAGCTGATCCGGGGGGTGGACTGCGGCGGCGTGGTCCGGATGCTGCTGGAGCGGCGCCTGATCAAGGTGCTGGGCCGAAAGGAGATCCCGGGCCGGCCCCTGATCTATGCCACCACAAAGGGGTTTCTGGAACTCTTCGATCTCAAGGACTTGAAGGATCTGCCGACCCCCAAGGAGATCGAGTCCCTGTCCGAGGAAAGGGAAACGCCTCTTTCGGACGAACCTTTTGAAGGGGTTCAAGCCGGATCACAAGAGAGCCAATCACAAGAGACCCCAGCACCCGAAGCAGAAACAGCCAGGGCCGAAGAAAATCCAAAAGACCCTGGAAAAAACCCTTGACGCTCCGACCGATTCCGTCTATAAGGATAACAGAAAACGCTTTGGGCGGTTAACTCAGTGGGAGAGTGCTACCTTCACACGGTAGAAGTCGCAGGTTCAAATCCTGCACCGCCTACCATAAAAGATTCAGGGGTTGCGGCAATGTCCGCGCCCCTTTTTTTATGCCTGCAGCGCGGGCTTTCCCTTTTTTAAGAAAAGACCTTCCATCTGGCCGAAAAAAAAATTGACATATCTCTTCTTCCTCAGTATAGTGCCAAAAGCCGCAACAGCCAGAAATGCATTCAGGGATCGACGATACGGAATTTGGAGTTCTTTCAGCGGAGAATTGGATCTTATATCATTGCTCCATCCATAATCTGACGATGCTTTTTTACTGGCAGTTACCCCAACCATCTTATCGAGGAGGAATGGAAAATGGGCGCATTCATCGAGAAGCGGACGCATAACCGCTACCAGGAGGAGGGCTCCATCCAGTGGGGCTTTTTCAAGAGCTATGCCTACAGCCAGGGAAAAACAGTGGATACTTCCGAAGGGGGCCTCTCTTTTCGATCGCCTTCCTTTTTGAGGCCGGGAAGCACGCTGATCATCAAAGGGGAAAACGGCAAACGCCGCTTTCCGGAATTTTGGCCCTGGCTCAAGGTGGCTGAGGTCAAATGGTGTGAGGAGGCCGCAGAGGCGGACCACCCCTATCTGGTAGGGGTTCGATATTACGGCCCCCATTACAGTTGACGACCCCCGGAGCATCGGTTTTTTCCACCGGAACGGATACTTATGGATCGGTTTGCTCAGAATCTGCAACGTCTGAGCCATCACCGAAAGATCCTTTTTCGAAAGAGGCATCCGGGTGGTGCTGATCCATGAAGCTCTGGGGCTTTGATCCCATGAAAATGGCCGCAACGGTCCTGGTCATCTATCTGATCTACTGCGGCCTCCTCTTTCTCTTCCAGCGGAAAATCATCTTTCCGACATATATGATCGATGCGCCGGCAGAGCCCCGGGATATGCCGGGGGTGGAGCGGGTCTGGCTAACGCTCGATTTCGGGAGGGTGGAGACCTGGTACATGAGACCCGAGGGTGGGGCAGGGGGTGAAATCCCCCGGCCTGCAATCATATTCGGCCACGGAAACGGGGAGATCATCGACTACTGGCCCGATGAGATGCGGTCCCTGACCCGGATGGGGATCGGGGTGCTGCTGGTGGAGTATCCCGGCTATGGCCGTTCCGGGGGATCGCCATCGGAACAGAGCATTACAGAGACCTTTGTCGCGGCCTATGACATGCTGATCGGCCGGCCCGAAACGGACCCATCGAAGATCCTTCTTCTGGGGCGGTCCCTGGGCGGGGGCGCTGTCTGCTCTCTGGCATCGCAGCGGCCGTCGGCCGCGCTGGTGCTCCTGTCAACTTTTACCGGCACAAAGGCCTTTGCCCCCCGATATCTGGCGCCGCCTTTTCTGATCCGAGATCCTTTTGACAACCTTTCCGTGGTCCGAAATTATGCGGGTCCGGTACTGGTGCTGCATGGCCGGAGAGATGAGGTCATCCCCTTCCGCCACGGGGAAAGGCTCTGTGAGGCTGCGGCAAACTGCCGGTTTATCCCCTGCGACTGGGGGCATAATGACTGCCCCGGGGACTGGGATGTTTTTTGGGAGGAATTCGCGGACTTCCTTTGGGAGAACGGTCTGATGCCGGTTACATCTCCACCGCATCCTGGAAACGCTTCCGGATCTCGACAATCTTCTCCTCATTCTCCATAAAGGCATCTAAGATCTTCGGGTTGAACTGCTTCCCCCGCTCCGAACGGATGATCTCAAGCGTCTTTTCGTGGGAAAAGGCGCTTTTGTAGCATCGTTCGCTGGTCAGCGCATCATAGACATCCGCAATGGACATGATTTGCGCAGAGACCGGAATCTCTTCCCGGGAGAGCCCCCTTGGATATCCGTTACCCTCCCACCGTTCATGGTGGAACATCGCGACCTGATATCCGATCCAGAGAAAAGGAGAACCGGTCTTGTCGTAGATCTCCTTGATGAATTTCGCGCCGATGGTGGTATGATTCTTCATGATCTCCCACTCCTCTGCGATGAGCTTTCCCGGCTTGTGGAGGATATTGTCCGGTATGGCGACCTTGCCCAGGTCGTGAAGAGGACTCACCATGGAGATCTCATCGGCCATCACCGGCGTGATGCCCATTTGAGGATGCTTTTTCGCCAGATCGCGGGCCAGGATGCGGGTGTAGTGGGAGACCCGCTCCAGATGGAACCCGGTCTCTTCACTCCGGTACTCCGACAGCTTTGCCATGGAGAAGATCAGCGCCTCCTGGCTCTCCAGCCGGATCAGCCGTTTTCCCCCCTGGAGCCGCAGCTTCAGCTCGTCCGGAAAGACCGGTTTGGTCAGGTAGTCGTCCGCTCCGAGGGAGAGGGCCCGGATCAGCGACTCCCGGCCGTCGCTTGCGGTGAGGACAATGATATAGGTGTAGCGGATCTCCTGCTCCCGGATGGTCCGGATCAGTTGAAAGCCATCCATCCCGGGCATGGCCAGATCTGTCAGGAGCAGGCGGATATCCGGCTCTGCGGAAAGCTTTTCCAGCGCGTCCCGGCCATTTTCGGCCTCCCGAACAAGATAGCCGGCAGATTCAAGCGCGCTGCGCAGCAGCAGCCGCTGTCCCATGTCATCGTCGGCAACCAGAACATGTATCATTCCCTGCTGCTGATCGATCATTATCCCTTTAACTCCTCTAATAAATGTTCCATTGCAACCTCTAAGTACGCAATCTCCTGTTTCAGCAGGCCATGACAACCCACAGCGCTCTCGATATCTCCGGCTTTGCCGTAATTTTCCAGCTTCAGTGAGATATCGGCCACCGCTTTTGCGGAAAGATTGAGGCTCATGCCCTTCAATGCGTGAGCCCCGAAACGAAGCGTATCTCCGTTTTCGGTCTCAATCCCCTCCTGGATCTGGTCCAGGAGTTTGGGAAGGTTGTCCTGATAGATCTGAAGCAGTTCCGCAATCAGCTCCGGATTCCCTCCGACTATGTTCATGAGAAAATCCTTGTCCAGTATCCGATTCTCATCCTCTCCCGAAAGGGGCTGATCTCCGGCCGCATCTTCATGAATTTCTTCGGTTCGAACCTTCTTCCGGTTGTTCCCCCCCAGATGTTCAACCAGCGAGAGGAACTCCTCTCTTCGGATCGGTTTGCTGATAAACGCGTCCATTCCGGCAGAAAAGCAGAGATCCCGATCCTTTTCCATCACATGTGCGGTCATCGCGATGATCGGTGTCTGCTTCAGTCCTCTCTCCTTCTCCCGTTTGCGAATCTGCAGGGTGGCCTCGAATCCATCCATCTCCGGCATCTGAATGTCCATGAGGATAAGATCGAAAGTCTTCCGGTCAAAGGCCGCGATAGCCTCTTTTCCGTTTCGGGCCAAGGTGATCTCATGGCCCCGCATCTCCATAATGGCCATTACCAGCTTCTGGTTGAAGGGGTTGTCCTCGGCCAGCAGGATCTGGAAACCATTTTGTTCGTCGCATTCTCCCGGGGCGAATCCCCCTGACCGGATCTCTTTGCAGGGCTTGACCTGCAGGGTAAAATGGAAAGCGCTCCCCTGATTGACCCGGCTTTCCACCCATATGCGGCCCCCCATCTGCACCACGAGCCGCTGTGCAATGGATGCGCCCAGCCCCAGACCTCCGTACTGCCGGGTGGTGGAACTGTCACCCTGAGTAAAACGATCAAAGATCTGCTGGAGCTTCTCCTTTGGGATGCCGATGCCGGTGTCGATCACCGAAAACTTCAGAATCATCTCCCCTTTGCTTTCCGCTGCCAGGTTCACCCGCAGGATGACATTTCCTTCCAAGGTAAATTTGATGGCGTTGTCCAGCAGATTGGAGAGGATCTGTCGAATCCGGTCCTCGGACCCGTGAATCACTTCCGGGATCTGCGGGTCCACCTCGATTCGATAATCGATCTTCTTGTGTCGATATCCGAAAAAGAGGGATTTCAAGAGCCGATCCAGAAATGTTCGAATGGCAAAATCCTTCTCGATGATCTCCAGCCGGCCCGTTTCGATGCCGGCAAAATCGATTAGATCATTGACCAGCCTTCCCATTTCCCCGGAAGCAGACCATGCTGTCTCGAGATACTCCCGCTGATCGGGCGTCAGATCCGTGGAGAGGACAAGATCGATCATTCCGGTGATGGCGTTGAGGGGTGTGCGAAGTTCATGGCTGATGGTGGCCAGGAAGCGGTTTTTGGCCTCGTTTGCAGCTTCGGCCTCCTGCTTGGCCTTCAGCAACTGGAACTGGGTCAACCGCTTCTCCAGAAGATCCTGTTTCTTTCCCATGGCCTCCTGGATCACCAGGGGCAGCAGGTCCAGATATCCGCCGCTGTTGTCTTTGGTCAGATAATCCGCGATCCCGGCCTTCAATGCCCTGACCGCAAGCTTCTCGTCTCCGACCCCGGTCATCAGAATGATCGGGGTGTCCGGTGTCTCCTGAACCAATTCCATGCAGAGATCCATTCCGGATCGACCCGGAAGTTTGTGGTCGACGAGAACCGCGTCATAAACATTCTCTCCATTCCGGAGATGTTCGATTACGCCGACGGCGCGGTTGAACCGCCGGATCTGAATTCTTTCGGAGGTCTGTCTCAAAGACCGTTCAAATGCAATCGCATCATGATCATTGTCTTCCACCAGCAATATCTGGAGGATCGAGGAATCTGGCCGGATATCCATCATACCTCCCGGATCTTTTCCGCATCATGATTGAGGGTGAGAATTTTTTCCAGTTTTGCCGACAGCACAGAAAAGGAATAGGGCTTCTGGATAAAGGCTGCGGTCGGAATCTCCATCTCCTGAAAGACCTCCTCTCTGGCATAGCCGCTGGAAACGAGTACTTTGAGATCCGGAACGATCTCCATCATCCGCGCGTGGACTTCATCACCCCGGATATCGGGAAGCCCGATGTCGAGGATGACCAGATCGATCTTCTCTTTCTGTTCTGAAAGAAGATCGATTCCCTGTTGGCCCGTGCCCGCTTTGAATACACTGTAGCCGAGGCGTTCGAGCATGGCCTGAGTCACTTCCATGACCATCGGTTCATCCTCCACCAGCAGCAGGGTCCCCGATCCCCGAATCATATCGGTTCGGGATTCTCTATCCGCACATCTTTCATCGGAGATCGCGGGGATAAAGAGATGGATTGTCGTGCCCGATCCCGGCTTGGAATCGAGATCGATCCAGCCGTCGTGGTTCTTTACGATGCCGAAAACCGCAGCCATTCCCAGGCCCCGGCCCTGCAGCTTCGTGGTGAAGAAGGGGTCGAAGATCCTGGCGCGGGTCTCTGCAGACATTCCGCTGCCGTTGTCCTCCACTGTCAGACAGACATAAAGACCCGGGCGCGCGTCCGGAAGAGCCCGGGCCCTGGCTTCGTCGATCTCTTTTTCGGAAGTCCGGATATGGATATCTCCGGAGCCGTCAATGGCCTCAGCAGCGTTTTGAATGATGGCGGAGAGGGCCATCTGGATCTGGGATGCATCGGCCTTTACCGAAGGGAGCTGCATGGCCAAATCCGTGTGAAGCCGGATCTCGGACAGCCTGCGGATAATCGTGGGCAGAAATCCGGAGACCACCTCGCTCAGATGGATCTGCTGGGGCCGATATTTCCCTTTTCCGGCAAAGGCCAGAAGCTGATCCGTGAGCCGGGACATCCGTGAGACAGAGGAATCGATGGGGGTGAGATACCGGTCCAGGAGATGATCGACCTTGAGATCCACATGGATCAGCTCGATGTTGCCGCTGATGATGCTCAGGATGTTGTTGAAGTTGTGCGCGATCCCCCCGGCTAAAGTAGAGATGGCCTCTATCTTCTGGTTCAGTCGGATCTGATCCTCCAGGCGGGCCTCGATCTCCTGCCGCGCGATCCGGTCCCGGAATTTTTCCACCACAGAGTGTAGAACCACCGGCAGCAGTTTGAGATATCCCCCGTCCCCATCCTTGATCAGATAGTCATCCACACCTGCGCGCATCGCCTCCACCGCAAGGGCTTCGGTTCCGCCGCCCGTCAGCAGTACGATGGGAAGCCCGATCTGCACAGAGATCAACTCATTGCAGAACTCGAGCCCCGACATGCCTGGAAGCTTATAGTCGGTGACGATGAGATCAAAGGCATCTGCATCGGAGATGGCCCGGGGCAGCGCTTCTTCGGCTTTGATATAATGGGTGACGGCTGCGGGAACCGTTTCATTTTGAAACGCCCTCCGAAACGCGACCGCATCGTGGGGGTTGTCCTCCACCAGCAGAATGCGGAGGATCGTCTGCTCTTTCATCTGATCTCCTTAGCCAATGATTCCCACCACTGCACCTGTCATGCAGGTGGCGATGGTGCCGGCCACTATCGATTTCAATCCCAGGGAGACGATCTCCTCCCGCCGGGAGGGGGCCATAGTCCCCATGCCGCCGATCATGATCCCCAGACTTCCGGGGTTGGCGAATCCGCAGAGGGCATAGGTCATGATCATGAGGCTTTTCGGGCTCAACGTCCCCTCGGGGAGTCGGCTCATCTCCACATACGCGATGAATTCATTCAGGATCGTCTTGATGCCCAAAAGATTTCCCGCAGCCGGAGCCTCGGCCCAGGGAACGCCCATGAGCCAGACCACCGGCGACATCAGATGCCCCAGTATCCGCTGGAGTCTCATCGGCTCCCCGCCAATGGCCGGCAGGAGACCGAGAACGCTGTTGATCAGATGCACCATCGCCACCAGAACGATCAGCATCGCGATGATGTTGATCAAAAGGGTTACGCCCTGAAGAGTTCCTTTGGTAATCGCATCCATCGCGCCCGAAAAGGGCTCCGGCGCTGTCAGCTCTCCCGGGGTCAGGGGTTGGGTCTCCGGGATCATGATCTTTGCCACCGTGACAGCGGCCGGCGCGCTGATGATGGAGGCCGTCAGAATGTGGCCCATTCCGTTGGGGATCATCCCTTCAAGCAGACCCGCATAGATGACCATCACTGTGCCGGCGATGGTGGCCATGCCGCAGGTCATCAGGGTGAAGATCTCGCTGCGGGTCATCCGCTCCAGATAGGGCCGGATGAAGAGCGGCGATTCGACCATCCCCAGAAAGATGTTCGCGCCCACCCCGAGTCCTTCGGCGCCCCCGAGTCTCAATGTTTTCTGCAAAACCCGGGAGAACCCTTTTACCACGACCGGAAGAAGATTCCAATAGAAAAGCAGGGAGGAGAGCGCACTCATCAGCAGAATCAGGGGAAGGGCGCGGAATCCGAGGATGTAGGCGGCCCCCGCTTCGACCGGGGGAAAGGGGAGTTGGCCGCCGCCCAGATACCCGAAGACAAAAGAGGTTCCTGCTGTTGTCGCGGCCTCCAGTGCGAGGATCAAATGGTTCAACCGGATAAAGACGACCGTGAACCAGGAGATTTTGATAAGAATAAAAGCAATGGCGAATTGGATGGTAAAACCAAGGGTCACAAGTTTCCAGGAAACTCTTTTCCGGTTTTCACTGATCGCCCAGGCCAGCGCAATGAAAACGAATATGCCAAGGGTACTCTGCATCATGAATCTATTCTTTCCGCATGGGTTTTTCCCCGAAGAGATGAATCAAGAGCGTGATTGAACTATTTAAATTATTGAAATTTCTTTGTCAAGTCCGGATTGGCCGGACCCGGATCATCGATGGCATCGAATGCGGAAAGTTTTTTGTTCTCTTTATTCTCTCTGGGAATGTCGGGATGAAAGAGCACCACCTGGTTTCTTCCGCTGGCTTTGGCTTGGTAGAGGGCCTGATCGGCCTGGTCGATCAATTCCTTTACGTTTGTGGCACTGGCCTCGGGATAGCCGGCAAGGCCCATGCTGATGCTGACAGGGACCTTTGCGGACCCGCAGTCAAAGGGGTGGAGGGCCACGCTCTTCCGGAACCGGTCGCTCATGATCCGTCCATTTTCCATATCCGTATGGGGAAGGATGACCACAAACTCCTCACCGCCGTATCGACAGGCCACATCGCTTTTTCTGATCCATTCCCTGAGCATCCGTCCGATCCGGGAGAGGATCTTGTCTCCCACCGGATGGCCATAGGTGTCGTTGACGGCCTTGAAGTGATCCAGATCGAACATGCAGAGCACCAGCTCGGTCCCGTACCGCTTGGCCCGGGCCATCTCCTGATTGATCGCGCTTTTGAAGTAGCGGATGTTGTACAGCCCGGTCAGCTCGTCCATGACCGACATCTCGGCCATCCGCTGATGGACCTTCCGGATCTCTTTTTTGAGCCGGGCCTTTTCCAGGGTGTTCAGGATGATCCGGATCAGGGGCGCATCGCTCACCCGGTTTTTGGGGATATAGTCGAAAGCGCCTGACTGGATCAGTTGGGAGGCGATCATCTCGTCGCCCTGTCCCGTGATCACCACCAGCGGAATCGAATGGTTTCCCTCGCGGAGGTACCGAAGAAGATCCATGGCATTGCCGTCCGGGACCAGATATTCCGAAAGAATCAGATCATAGCTTCCGGTGGTGATCTTCCCCAGTGCCCGGCTCATGTTTTTGGCCCGGTTCAACCGGGCATTGGGATAGGGGCTCAAGATATCTTCGAGGTTTTCATAATCCGCATCCGATTCCTCCACCACCAGGATCTCGGCCTCCTGATCGAACCGGATCTGATAATCGGGCTTTGCGGTTTCGGCAGAGGAGGCTTCATCATACTGGATGGTCTGGATCTGCTTGACAATGTTGGAGATCCGTTTCCCGGCCTTTTCGATCCGGTCCACATAGCTCAGCACTTTTTCAGGATCATCCCGATTAATTCCCATCAGCTCGATGCTGCCGAGAAGGACGGTCAGGGGCTGGTTCAGCTCGTGGGCCGTGGCCCCGGCCATCTGGAGCAGCACCTTGAGCCTTTCTTCTTCGATCACGGCTTTCTGCTGCTCCAGAACCTTGGTGTTGGACCTTTTCAGCTCGGAGATGATCTGGTTTCGGAGCTGGTTTGCGGTCTTCAGAGCATCCGACATCTGCTTCCGGTAGGTGATGTCCCGCAGCGAGGCCAGATATGCGGTCTCCCCCCACCAGTCGATCTCCACGGCCCGCATCTCCAGAATGACCCGTTTCCCCGATTTTTTATGGAATTCGATCTCCGAGGTCTTTCCCGGAACCGTAGGGGGATCGAAGGGCTCGCCGATCAGTTTTCCGTTTTTTCGATCCAGAAGCTCTCTGGCGGCCCGGTTGGCCAGACGGATCTTTTTGGTCGTATCCACGATGATGATGCCGTCCGCGATGTGTGCCAGCACAGTCCGGAACCGGTTTTCAATGGCCTGCAATGCCCGTTTCTGCTGCTCCTGAAGACTCTTTTCCCGATACTGCGAGACCACTTCGGAGATGATCAGGGGAAGCACCCCAAGATACTGTCCGCTATCGTCTTTGGGCAGATACTCTGTGATGAAGCGCATCTTTTTCA
Source organism: Desulfobacteraceae bacterium (assembly GCA_011390135.1). GTDB lineage: Bacteria > Desulfobacterota > Desulfobacteria > Desulfobacterales > JAABSP01 > JAABSP01. The sequence goes on from JAABSZ010000034.1 coordinate 19,165, forward strand.
GTTGATGGCCCAGATCTTCGTTTTCCGCCAGCAGAATCCGGGGAACCGGATGCTCCTGTTCAAAGAGCCGATGGCAGAGGTCGAGGCCGGACCCGCCATTGTTCAACCGCTGGGTGATCACCGCGATGTCAAATGCCCCGGCATCGGCCAGCAGACGGTCGAATGCCTGATTCGAATTGTCGAAAAGTGTAATCCGGCTCGGGATGCGCCGTTTCTCCAGCGCCCGTCGAATAGAGATAAAATCCTGCCGGTTATCCTCCACAAGTAGAATGCGGAGTGCTTCATCGAATCCGTTCATGAATTCCGTTTCGGGGAGTGGGTTCTTGCTTATGCCTTACCATCCATCGCGGCTGTCTCATTTTTGAATGTTTTTATCAGTAATTACCGGGAAAGTAAAGTGTCGATGTCCTTTATCCCCGGAGTCGCCTGCAAAGAGAGGCGGAGACCGATCCGGATGCCAGCGCATCGGGTATTGCCAATATTTATCATACGAAAGCAGATATACAAGAAAAAAAAGGAGGCCGGAAAAGCGATCTGCCTTTCCGAAACCTCCTTTTTAATGCTTACGCGATTGACCGGGCGCTGTCAGCAGCGCTTCTGTAGATAGTTACCAGCTATCACGGGATGGTGATCGGCATCCCCATCAAAGGCCAGAGAACCAGGACGGCAAATCCGGTCACGATCATCAGCATGATGCTGGCCGGAATTCCGTAGAGAAAGAACTCTCCGGTGGTGAACTGCTTGGAATCGTAGGCAATGGCATTTGGGGCCGCGCCCACCAGCAGGAGGAAGGGCATGCCCGCAACCACCAGGGAGGCGAAGAGAATCACCTCCGGGGCCACGTTGAGGTAGGGCGCGATGACTAAAGCCACCGGCAGGGAGATCGCTATGGCCGCGACATTCATGATGAAGTTGGTCATCATCATGACAAAGAAGGCGATGGCCATGACAAAGATGAACCAGTTGGCATTCTGGAACATGACCAGCCAGTTGATGGCCAGCCACTTGGCCGCGCCCGTCTCCCAGAGGCAGAAGCCGATGCTCATTGCCCCGGAAAAGAGCAGGATGATGTTCCAGGGAATATCTTCCAGGTCATCCAGTGACAAGATGTTGAAGAGGAAAAAGAGGATGGTGGAGATTAGGATCAGTGCAGTCTTGTCGATCGGTTTCAGTGCCGGGATAAAAGAGCGCAGGGACATGAATATAATACAGGTGAAGACGATGACCGCAGCAAGGATCTCGTTCCGGGTGATGGGGCCCAGTTCCTTGTCCAGCATCTTTGCCCGCTCCCGGAGGCCCGGAATCCGGTCCTTCTCCGGCTTGAAGAAGATCATGAAGAAGCCCCAGAGCAGAAAGGTCATGAGCCAGCCGATCGGGAACATGTAATAGCTCAGTTCGAAAAAGGCCACCTCCCGGCCCACGATGTCTTTGAAAAACCCGATGGCCACAGCCCCCCGGGCCGCGCCCAGCAGGGTGACAATGCTGCCCGCGCCGGCCACAAAGGCCATCCCCATGAAGAGCCCCTTGCCGAACCGGGTCGGTTTATCACCTTCGCCATAGAGACTGTAGATGGCCAGCAGCAGCGGATAGATCGTCGCGGCCACGGCCGTGTGCGCCATGATGTGGGTAAGGGCTGCCGTCACCAGAAAGCAGCCGAGATAGATCATGCTGGTCCGCTCTCCGACCACCACCAGCATCTTGTAGGCCAGCCGCTTGGTCAGACCCGTCTTGGTGAAGACCAGGCCGATGACGATGGAGGCAAAGATGAACATGACCGAAGGGTCCATGAAATCCTTGAACGCGACCGATGCCGGCCGGATCAGAAAGAGGGCCTGGAGTACGCCGATGGCAAGGCTCGTGACGCCGATCGGAACCACCTCGAAGACCCACCAGGTGCCGGCCAGCAGAAAGACCGCAAGTGCCCCTTTTCCCTCCCTGGAGAGTTCGAAATGCTGGCCCATCGGGTCCACCGCATCGGGCCAGGGAGGGGTATAATATACGACGATGAAAAGGATGATGCCGGTAAACATGAATACCAGCCGTTTCCAGTTGAATTCCGCTTTCTCATAGTTTGCCATTGAAAAAACCTTCCTCTCTTTGAATCTTGCGGTTTTCAAACCTGTTTTGGATAAGGGTTAAAGTTCGCAGGTGCTGATGGCTTCACAGACGGCCGTAAAGAGATCGGAGAGCCGCAGAATTCCGACGATCTTTTTCGATTTGGCTTGGGTGACGAGAAGGGACTGGTGATGGCCCATCACCAGTTGGTTGATGGCTTCGTCCAGGGAGGCGTCCTCTGCAACAAACTCGCCCTCTTTGGGGCTGTACATGAAATTTGCGACCTTGTTCTTCGCCGCTTTTTTGCAGATATCGTTCAGAGGCTTGTCCCAGAGCCTCATCTGCTCCTTCATGGTCTTTTGAAAGCTTTTGGGGAATCCGAATCGGGAGAGGGAGTGGGGGTCGCCGAGCATTTCATATTTGGGTTCCAGCGCTCTTAGAATGTCGAGCTGGCTCACTTTTCCGACGATCTCGTCACTCTCGTCGTATATGAGGATGGCCCGGTGCCGGTACCGGGTCTGGTCAAATTCCTTCTGGGCATTCTCAAGGGCCTGGACCGCTTCAAAGAGGGTCGCGTCCTTGGAGACGGTCGCATACTCCGACAGGGGAACCATCAGGTCCTTCACGAGTTTTCCTTTCATTGCACTCCTCCTTTTTGTTCCTCATTTTGTTTCTTATCGTTTCTTTTTGTTTCGCCTGTTCTCTTTTCGCCCGACTCTCTCAGCGGACGGTCGCGTCTTTATAAAAATAAAAAGATATTCTGATATCATAATGGCTTTACGAATCAATGTTTTTTTTATGGATGTGTCATTTTTTTTCGTTTTGGCTTCTGCTACAGGAGGTAAAATCCCGGTTTCGGTGGGGTCCCGATCTCCGGCTATTCGGGAATCGGATCGAGCAGATCCCCTCTGTCCCGGCCGAGGAATGCCGGCAGCGCGAATGCGGCCCGGTGGATGGCCGGGGTATAGTAATTGAAAGAAATCCCGGCCGCTCGGACCCGCACCGGGTCGAAATCACGGATGGGGCAGAGCCCTTTGGAGGCGAATCCGAAGGACCAGAGGCCCCCGGGGTAGAGGAGGCTCTGGAAGAGGTAGAGGTGGAGCCGCCGGAAAAAAGGGCGCTGGTTGGCCAGCATGGGGCGCTGAAGATCCCGGTCATAGAAAGGTGATTCGGCCTGGGTGACGAGTATCCCGTCTGCCGAAAGGAGCCGGGAGATGTTGCCATAGAAGTCCCGGTCGAAGAGGGAGCGGGCCGGCCCCACCGGGTCCGTGGAATCGACGATGGCCACATCGAATCTTTCAGATGCTTCTACAGCGTTTGCCGCATATGCGATCCCGTCTTCGATGCGCAGTTCGAGCCGCGAGTCATCCAGGGCACAGCTCAGACCCGGCAGATGCCGGCGGGCCGCCTCCACAACGGTTCCGTCGATCTCGACCATCACGGCACGCTCGACGGTTTTATGGCGCAGGGTTTCCCGGGCCGTCCCGCCGTCTCCGCCGCCGATGATCAGCACCTGTTTCGGTTCCGGATGGACAAAGAGGGGGACATGGGCAATCATTTCGTGGTAGATGAACTCGTCCCGCTCCGAGAGCATGAAGACGCCGTCGTTGATCAGAACCCTGCCGTGGCCCGGGGTCTGCACAACCTCCACCCTCTGATACGGACTCCTTTCGGAAAAGAGCACCTTTTCGACCCGCAGTTTGATGCCCACCGTTCCCTGGTGGATCTCCCCGATCCATCGGATATCTGCTGCATCTTCGCCTTTAACGGCCATCAAATCATCAAAGGGGCTCTCTTTCATCTCCGGCAACCGGACCTCCATTTTTCCCTTTCCTCTTCTTCTGCTTCCTCTTTCTCTCTTTCCTCTGGGAATCGACGGTAGTTCAAAAAGGCCGCGGCATAACCGCCGGTAAGCTGTCGGCGGCTATGCTCTACAGGATGATATCCTTTTGGGGGAGATGCGGGAAGGCGGCCTGTCGGCAGGATGGCATCCCCTTCCCTGTCAGGAGCCGTGAGAATCAGGGAAAAGCGGCTGGGGTCGAAGATTTCGATGATCTGCCGCAGAAGCCCGGAAATGCTTCGGTCGCTGATCGTGGTCTCGAAGCTCGCATAGGAGCATTCGGACTGGGGGGTGACATGAATCGTGAAATAATCCCCTCCCTGAATGCCGTTGACGGAGTATCCGACCGGGGCAAAGAGGTAGGCATCGGTTTGGGCATCGGGATAGAGGCTTTCGATTCCCGAAGACCGGGTCACCTCGGCCGCTGTCCTTCCCCTGCCGGAAAACCGTCCGGCCGTGGCGGGGGCGAGATCGTGCATCAGTACCTGTAGTGTCACATCTCCCGGGCGCGGCTCTGCGGTTGCGGCATAGCAGTAGAGGTGAAGGTGATCCCCATCCGGGGCTCCGAAGAGAAGGTGCTTTCCCGGAAAGATCCGGCTGAGCGCTGTTGCATCCTCTTCAAAGCTGGCCGGCTGCTCTTTGGGAAAGAAGAGGTTTTTGCGCTCGTAAAAGAGGTAGTTTACCGCGGCCGCGTCGATCCGGGTCAGGATCTCATCCAGGGCACGGACAGGCCGGGTCTGTCCGCAGGTGATCATCAGCATCCGGTCTTTCCAGACAAAGAGGCTCGACTCCGACAGGAGATAGGCGTCCATGCGGCTGTTGGAGATCCTGGAGATGATATCGGCCCCGCCCGCGGTCACCACTCTTCTCCAGGATTCCAGATTCCAGGATCGGAGGAGCCCGCGAGCCGGGTCCAGGATGATCTCCAGTTTCTTCTCCGGGCCTTCGAATTTTGTTTCAAAAGCTTCCAATTCCGCTTCCCCTGAAAAGAATGGGCCATCGGCCTGAATTCATAAAATTACATCAATTGTCCAATGGAATCAATCCTTATTATGGGAAAGGAATTGCATATCCGGGGACGTCTCTGGTATAATCGTTTGAAAAAAGCGTCGATCAATCTTCCACCGGCTTCATCACCTTACGACCATCAGGGAGGGCGGAACATGGCAAACGGAGACAACACCCACAGCAAAACCATCGGCTATATCCTCTGGATATTCGGCTTCACGGGTGCGCACCGCTTCTACTTCGGCAGGCCCATCTCCGGAACGATCTACTTCTTCACCCTGGGGCTCTTCCTGGTCGGCTGGATCATCGACCTGTTCCTGATTCCGGGGATGGACCGGGACGCGGACCTGCGGTTTCGCGGCGGTAGTATCGATTACAACATCGCCTGGATTCTGCTCACCTTTCTCGGAATCTTCGGCATCCACCGGTTCTATATGGGCAAGTGGGTCTCGGGGCTCATCTATCTGCTGACCGGCGGCCTCTTTCTGATCGGCTATATCTATGACTACTGGACATTGAACGACCAGGTCCACCTCATCAACAGCCGGGGCTGAGATCCTGACCGGACAGCCTGACCGGACCGTCTTACCGGACCGCCTTATCGGACCGGCGGTTTATCCTTTCCGCTCCAGCACGTTTCCGATCACATCCAGGGCGGCCTTCGCGATCTCCATCCGGGCCTGTGATCCCATATGGCCGAGCCGGAAGACCTTTCCGGCCATAGGGCCGTAGCTTCCGCCCACGACAAGCCCCTGGGCCCGGAGCCGCGCGTCGAAATCCTTCCATTCCCATCCCGTGGGCAGGTTGACCGCGGTCACAGTGGGCGATTGAACCGCATCCGGAGCCGGGAAAAGCCCGAGATCCATCTCGGCAAGCCGGGTCCGGCAGTAGTCGGCCACGGTATGGTGGAGCGCAAAGCACTCCTCAAGACCCTCTTCCAGGATCAGCTTCGCGCCGGCATTCAGCCCCGCAATCCCGTGCCAGTTGGGGGTGTAAGGAAAATAGAAGCTCTCCTGAGCGGTCCGGAATGGCTTCAGCGCATCATAGCCGTCATAGCCGATCTCATCGATTATCTCCCATGCCCCCTGGCTCACCGAAATGAATGCGGTGCTCGGCGGCGCGGAGAGGCATTTCTGCGCGCCCCCCAGGGCAAGGTCGATGCTGTTTTCGTCCACCGATACATCGGTTCCGCCGATGCTCGAGACCGCATCCACATAGAATAGAGGCACCTCGTATTCCCGCTTCAACCGTCCGACTTCCTCCAGGGGATTCAAAGTGCCGGATGGGGTTTCACAGTGAACCATCGTGATCATTTTTGGCCGGAACTCTTTGATCGCCTCCTCCAGCTCGGTCACATCTCCGAGGGTTTGATCGTAGGGAAGACCGATGATTCGAACCTCCGCGCCCAGTCCCGCGGCCATCCGGCCGATCCCCTCACCGAAAAGCCCCGTGGAGATGGCGATGACCCGGTCTCCGGGACGGAGGCAGCTTTTCAGGCCGGCCCAGAGGACGAGCATCCCCTCTCCGGATGCGATGACCACCCGGTTTTTCGTCTTCATGATCCGCGCAAGCGCGGATTCAGTCTCATTGTAGAGATCGAGAAATTCGGTCTCCAGATCGGCCGCGCCGTAGTTGACGTTTGCGGCTGCAAGAACCGGGGCCGGCAGCTTCACCGGGCCCGGCACCATGGGAATGGGATATTCCTTCATAAGAAGATTTTCCTTAATCTATCGATAGATTCATTTCATCTACTGTTCCG
>JAABSZ010000341.1:0-2238 GCA_011390135.1 Desulfobacteraceae bacterium
TGGAACAATCAGTTTCGGCTTCCGCACCCTTCGGTTCTCGATCGCTACCAGAAAAGGGGGTATCGGATCTTTCGAACGGATCTTCAGGGGGCAGTGCGGCTGACGACCGATGGTGAGGATTTGCGGATCATCACTCACCGAAAGGCAAGGGGAATATCAGTAGATATGCCGCGACATGAATGATTTCAGCTCCTGGATGAATCGGCGGCCTTGGGTACAGATTCGGGCGATATGGTCGATATTGCCGGAAATCTGATGGGTAATCTTTTGATAGCTGCGGACATGCTTTTTGATTTTTCCCGATTGTCTTGAAGTCAGTTTGCCGTAACTTTTCAGGGAGAACAGATAGGCAGGGCTCTCCTTTTTCCGCTTGGAACATTCATAGTCATCCCGGCAGCAGCATTCATCTTCCGGAAAGAGTGCGGCAAAGATCCAGTGTTCGATATCCTGAGCCGGAAGGGTCAGAAGAACGCTTGAGGGAAGAGTTTCCCGGTTCAGCCATTCTTTGATGACCTGGCGCAGACAGACAACCGTATTCTCGACAGGGGGACAGGGTTTTTGGATTTCCGGAGAAGATCGGTCTTCATTCAGCAGATACCATTCGCCGGCGATATCGGCATCTACCTGAATGATTAAAAGATCAAGAGCGGGGCCGGTACTTTTGGATAAGATTTTTTCAAGACCGTTTCCTTCCCGCTGCCAGGTATCCCGGCACCACTTCCGAACGCCTTTCCATCCGGTTCCGGTTTCACCGAAGGTTTCCATGGGCTGTAGCGAAAAGAACCTGTGTTTTCCCGGGATGATGTTTTCCATTACCGTCTCCAGAACAAGGCGGTCCGTGGGCCCTTCAACAACGGTTCCGATGTTCACGAGAAGCCCTAAAACAGATCCGGGACCCCGCCTAAGCGCCCCATTACCCAAAGATTTGAGAGCGTAAGCCCTTTTTGCGTATCCTGCAGGACTTCTTCCGACACCTGAACCCGATAGACTTCGGTTGCACCTTGACGGTTCCGCTCCACCGCAAACAGACGAATTCTTTCATCTCGCAGGTTCAGGCCATCCAGCACCAGCGGATTATGAGTCGTCAAAAAAACCTGCCGCGGCGGAGCGGATTTAAGCATCTGTTCACAGAAGACGCGGGTGGTGGCTCTGGCCAGCCGGGGATGCATGGCCTGATCGAAATTGTCGATGCCGAAGAGCTTCGGCGACTGCGGATGCATCGCCAGAACCAGGGAAAACAGTACATAGAGCGCCCCCTCACTGGCATCATATGCAGAGAATTGATTTTGCCCTTCCCGCATCCATCGGTCGGTGAATCGGATGATGCTGCGGGTCGTCGGCACGTTGGCGTCGATAAGATCTTTTGAGGGAGGGACAACCGCTATATCATCCACCCAGTCCAGAAGTTCAAAAAGATCCTCCAAAAGAATTGTTCCGAAAAGCTCCGCTTCGTTATCCAATAACTCTTCCACCGCTTCAGCCAGTCTTCCCCCGGCGATTCCGATTGGTCTGCGCTGGGAAATGTCCGGCATTACACCCCGCAAAACCGGTGTAACAGGAGAGAAGATCGAGTAATCCGTATAATGGAAAAAAAAGTCATTGGTACTTTTTTCATCCGGATCAAAAGTAAGGATCGGTTTGAATGCATCCGCGGAAGCCAGTTGAAATTGAACCCTCATGTTTGTATCGGATGTGAGTTCGATAAGGATTTTATCGACGCTCTTCTCTTCCGAAAAAGCGGAAAAGTACATCCGGGGAACCGCCGGTCGAATGCCAGATCTGATCAGTGCCTGGGAGTTGCTGTACCATTCCGAGTCCAAGATCTGGTTGTTGTCGATGTTCAAACCCACCTTAAAAAGGCCCAATGCCTCCAGGAGGTTTGTTTTCCCGCTTCCATTGGCCCCGACCAGGACATTGATCTGCCCCAACTCGATGTCCACATCGGTCAGGGATTTAAACCCTTTGACCCTGAGCCGGTTCAACATATCACCGATCCTTCCACTCCGGCTTCCGCTTCTCGATAAACGCCCGCATCCCCTCCTGGGCATCCTGGGCCAGAGCGTTGATAGCAATGGCATCCTTGGCATAATCATAGGCCGAAGCCTCGTCCCAGTCGATCTGGGTGTAGAAGGCCCTTTTGCCGAAGCTCGTGGTAAACCGGCTGTATCCGGCGATTTCTGCTGCAAGCGCTTCGGTCTCCTCGGCAAGCTTCTCAGGCTCCACAACTTTGTTGAGAAG
>JAABSZ010000342.1:0-2155 GCA_011390135.1 Desulfobacteraceae bacterium
GGGAAGCCCAGAATCGGGAAGCCCAAAATCGGGAAGTCCAAAATCCGGAAGCCCAAAATAAGGAAGACGGTCTTTTGCAGCCGATTGATACGGCCACTCTGCGCGATCTTTTTACGGGGATGAACAGCGCGTTCGACCGTTTCAATCCGGATGAACTCGAACCCTTCATCCAAAAGCTGAAAGCCTATCTTCCCGGAGATCGGATCGATTTGATCCGGAAGGAAATCCAGGGATTCAATTTCAAAAATGCGAGGGCCATCGCCAATGAGCTGGCCGCATCACTCGGAATAGAACCGGAGGAATAGAACCGAAGGAATACAATTCGGAGGAATAGAACCGGATGCACGTCATGAATGAAAGGCTTCGACCGACTTGGCGCAGGGGGCGGATTTTGGGTGGAGTCCTTCTGCTGATCCTGATCAGTGCGACTTTGGGCCTCTGTTCTCAGAACTCCGGATCGATCTCATCAGACGGAGCGGCAGACATCGGAAGAAACGGAAGAATCCGGCTCACGGCTGAGGAGTCGGCATGGATCAAGGCCCACCCGAAAATAAAGGCGGGCATTCATTCGGATCTTCCGCCCCTTGCCTTTTGGGAAGAGGACAGGTTCAAGGGCATCGATGCGGATTTCTACAACCTGATAAGCCGAATTACCGGTATGGAATGGAATTTCATCCCGGTCAGGCGGGACCGCATCCTGAAGGCGTTTCAAAGTGGCGAGTTCGATCTCCAGGCCGGTTTCCAGGCCGCGAAGGAGTACCCGGTGATTTCCACCCGGCCGTTCATACATTTCAAGTTGATCATCCTCTCCCGCAGAGACGTCCCCTTCATGGCCTCCCTCGATTCCCTGCAGGGAAAAACGGTCGCCGCCATCAAGGACGCGACGATTTTCAAGCATATCTACAGCCGGATCGACGGGGTCCGAATCCGTTCGTTCTATTCGCTCGAAGATGCTTTTGCCGCGATTTCCAAGGGGGAAGTCGATGCGATGGTCTATGCCATGGAACTGGTCTCCCATCCCATCCTCATGTATCCGAACCTGAAGGTCGCCGGCATCACCGAATATCCGCCCATCCCCTATGCCTTTCGGGTCCGGGAGAATCTTCCGGAACTTACGAGCATTCTGAACAAGGCCATCGGAGCCATTACCAAAGAGGAGGGGGATGCCATCATTCAAAAGTGGTTTAGTGTTCAAATCCATCAGAAGGCAGACTGGTCCGGACTTGTAAAACGGCTGCTGATCATCGGGAGCATCTTTGTTTTGCTTCTGGGGGTGTCGCTCTACTGGAACAGGCGCCTGCTGCATGAGGTGGCGGAGCGCAAGAACGCGGAGCAGGGCCTCCGGCTGAACGAGACCCGCCTGGAGGCCCTGCTCGGGCTGAGCCAGATGACCGGAAAATACGAGCTGGAATTGACCGATTATGCCCTTGAAGAGGCGGTCCGGCTGACCGGCAGCGCCATCGGCTATCTGCACTATGTCCATGACAATCAGGTGGACCTGAGCCTGTTTGCCTGGTCAAAAAAGACCCTGGAACAGTGCGAGGCCGCGAAAGTGGATCACTACCCGCTTTCAAAGGCTGGTGTCTGGGCCGACTGCGTTCGGCAGCGGCGGGCGGTGATCCACAACGATTATCTCCATCTCCCCGAAAAAAAAGGGCTTTCGGCGGGTCATGTGCCCCTGCGCCGCCACATGAGTGTGCCGATCTTCGACGGCGACCGGATCGTGGCCATCGCCGGCATGGGCAACAAGACGCTGCCCTATGATGACGCGGATGTTCGCCAGCTTACCCTCTTCATGAACAACCTGTGGCAGATCATCCAGCGCCGCCGGACCGAGGCTGCCCTGGTGGAGAGCCGGAAACGTCTGGAGGAATCCCAGCGGATCGCGGGAATGGGGCAGTGGGAACTCGACATCCGGACCCATGCCCTGCACTGGTCCGATGAGATATACAACCTCTTCGAGATCGACCCGAACCGCTTCGGGGCCTCCTATGAAGCCTTTCTCGATGCGATCCATCCCGATGACCGGGAGATGGTGAACCGGGCCTATACCGATTCGCTGAAGACGAAAAAGCCCTATGAGATCGTTCACCGCCTCCGGATGCAGGATGGCCGGGTCAAATATGTCCAGGAGATCTGCCGCACCGAATACGGA
>JAABSZ010000343.1:0-2139 GCA_011390135.1 Desulfobacteraceae bacterium
GACGGAGACCATCTTCGCGTGGCCCGGGATCGGGTTGTGGATCTTGAACGGGGTCTATGCCCGGGATTTCAATGCGGTGCAGGGGGGGACCATGTTCATCGCGACCGTCTTTGTCAGCATCAATCTTGTGGTGGATATCCTGTATGCGTGGGTCAATCCGAGGATCAAGGTGAGTTGAGGTAAATGAAGGAACTACTTACCATAAAAAAACTCGGTCCCATTGATGAACTGACGATCGAACCGAGGCCATTGACAATCATTATTGGAGAACAGGCATCCGGAAAATCTTTGGTCGCTCAAGTTCTCTATTTTTTCCGCAGGCTGAAAACTTTTGTTGCGGATGAATACTCTCCTGTCCTGATATCCGAAGACAAATGGCAGGAAAAGGTTATTCGAAAAATTCTTGATGATCTTCGGGGAATACCATTTGGCTATTTTGCAAACGGCAAAGCCAGTCTTCGATATAAATCTGGAAAGATTGATTGGGGAATTTCAATCTATGAAGGGAATCGATCGGCTCGCCCGACCAAAGCACTGAGAGATGCTATGGATGGTTGGATTTCAGAGTGGTCGGAAGACAAGGCCGAGCTTGGAAAAACAAAGGAATTGAATCATCTGTTCATCCCAACGGAAAGATCAGTTTTTACAAGGCTCTGGGGCCAAGCACAAAGTACTCTTTTCGCTGAACATCAACCTCAGCCGCTTCGCCATTTTGGAGAGGTTTTAGGAAAAGCATTTCCCATATATCAAAACCTCTTCTATGCAAAAGGGAAAAAACTTAAAGCTCTTCGAGGTAAAGAACAAGAAGTAGATTTTATTATGAACTGTCAAAAGAGAGCATTAGAAGGAGAAGCCTATGTCCCCACTCAGGGTCCGCAATTGTGGAAGTGGAAAACTGATCAAGGAGACAAACCAAAAATCATTCCGATTGAAGCTGTAGCGTCTGGACAAATGGAGGCATGGCCATTTTTTGTCATGGCTTCGACATATGGTATATTTAAATCAAACAGTTTCTTTTATTTTGAAGAGCCGGAAACCCATCTCCATCCGAGAGCCCAAGTCGAAATCATGCGGACCATAGCTTATCTGGTCAACAGAGGACAGCAGTTTGTCATCACCACTCATTCCCCATTTCTGATGTACGTCGTCAACAACATGATTCAGCGGCATGTTACTTATAAAGGCAATGTTCCGGAAGGAGAAGACATTGCCCTTGATCCGGATGATATCGTAGCCTACCGTCTTGGAAAGAAGACAGAAAAGATCTCCGATGACGAAGAATCGAGACTGCTGGATCTGGAAGAGCTGGAAGCGACGGCAGACGAGCTTGGTGGAGAATTCGACAGGTTACTGTATATGACGGATGAGGCCGATTGAAGGATCTTAAGAGCATACTGCTGCAGTTCTTCCCGGAAGAGGCCTTTCTGAAGAGCCCCAAGAAGAAGGAAAAGGGACGGGCGTTCTCCATAAAACCGGAAAAAGGAGAAGCGGCCGTCGGAATCGATCTCGAAGCTATTGATCATTGGCCGCAAAATGAAAAAAGATGCGATGCCTTGTTCCTGTGCTGGTTGCCCGAAAGAAATGAATTTTTGATCGTCCTTGTTGAACTCAAAGGGAACCATCGGGAAAAGGCTTTGGAACAGATCCGGGAAACCCGGCAAATTCTCTGTAGGGGAACCGGCAGCCGATTCAAGAGCATCCATGCCGCAGAACAGCTTGCGGAGTTTCGATCCTGCGGCATCGAAGGTCATGGAAAACGGCTTTTGGGCATCATCATCGGGAAGAAGAGTCTGCCGATAAAAGCAAAGGAAAAAGCGGATCTCTATCGAAAAACAGGTATCATCATCCAGTACAAAACTGGCGGAATGACAGGGATATCCTGCCGTGAACTTTGGAGACATGCGGATGGAACAAGCGATTAAAGGCCAAATCCCCCAGGGAGAAATCTCCCACAGCCCATTATACGAGGCCATCCTGCGGCTGCGGAAGAACAAGATCGCGGTGGCCGGTCTGATCATCATTACCATATTTCTGATCATGGCCATCTTCGCGCCGTGGCTTGCGCCCCATGATCCCCTGGAGCAATCCCTCTATTCCAAGCTCAAGCCTCCGGTCTGGTCAGAGGGGGGAGAATGGAGA
>JAABSZ010000035.1:0-24835 GCA_011390135.1 Desulfobacteraceae bacterium
ACGGCCGAAGAGTTCGTCGATGGGAACCAGCTCCAGGTACCGGTCCTCCCAGGGAACGCTCGATTCCAGGACCAGATCCTTGATGTGCTGGTATTTCCCGCCCAGCGCCTTGATCCTGGTGGAGAGGGGAACCTCCTTCTTGAACTCGATGTGGAGCAGCATCAGATGCTCGATGGTGTTGGGGGTCTCGGACGCATCAGAGAGGATCGGGATATAGACGATGCTGCGCTGATCCTTTCTGCCCTTGCCGATGTAGACATTCCCCTGCCGGACGATGATCAGCTTGGTTCCCTGGAGCTTGTGATCCTTTTCCACCCGGGAGGCGATTCCGGCTGAGGTTCCCTCTTTTGTAAGCACCTCCACCCGGGTCATCCCGGTCGGCTCTCCCAGAAGATCGAGGCCCGTCACCTTATAAAGGGTGAGCCCTTTGACCGCATCGATGATCCCCTGGAGGTTTTTGACCACCAGCAGGTTGACCGGCGTGAGCTGAAAAACGGCAAACCCCTTTTTGGGCAGGATGTCGAAGAGGATACCCTCGAACTTCTCGCTGATCCGGCTCGTGCCCACGGTGACGGTCTTGGCCTGGTGCTTGATCGCATCCACAGGCCGGGCCATCGCATTGATCCCCCGGCTGAAGTATGCAAAGAAGGTGTCGATCATGTTCTGCGCGGTTCCCTTGATCCCGAAGTCGAGTTCGAAGTCTGTCACCGGCAGCCGTCCCGACAGGTATTTGAGCAGCAGGGTAAGATCCGAAAAGATGTCCAGTGAGCCGGGAAGCTGGTGATCGGCCCTCTTTTTGCGAAAGACCGTATAGAAGCGGGCAATCTTCTCCCGGAAGGGCTTCTCCAGAACCACTTCATAGATACCCATTCCCGATTTCTGGTAGGCCGCAAGATCGGACCGGATCTCCTGGCGGAATTCATAGAGAAACCGCGATCCGTCGTTGATGGCCAGCGCGGAGTAGTAGCCCCAGATATGGCCCGCCAGGGTGTTGACGATCGGCGCAAGGTACTCGGGCACGGCCGGCACATGGAAGACGGCCGCGGCATGGGAATCGAAGCGATTCTCGCCCTCGTCCGCGATCACGATGGGGATGGCCTTGTGCGCCTTGAAGATGGCCGTGTCCTTGACGATGTCGCCGATCACCGTGGGCCGAACCCCAGCCGCACAGACGATGATCAGCGGCTCGGACGACAGGTCGATGTGCTTCTTGTCCTCCACATAGTCCGAGGAGATGGTCTTGTAGCAGAGTTCGCTCAATTTGATCCGGATCTCGTCGGCCGATGCCTTGTTGGGGCCGCTGCCCACCACTGCCCAATAGGTGCGGGTGACGGCATACTGTTTTGCCGCGGCCTCCACCTGGGGGGCCAGGGTCAGCACCTTGCGCATATGTGCCGGGAGTGCCAGGAGGCGCTTGACCTCGTGGGCCACGGCCTCGTCGTTCCGGGTCCCCTTCAGGCTTGTGAGAAAGAGCCCCAGCATTGCCCCGGCAACGATCTGGGAGTAGAATGCCTTGGTGGAGGCGACCGACATCTCGATGTCCCGGCCGCTGCTGGTATAGAGAACTCCGTCGGCCTTGAAGGTAAGATCCGAATCCCGGCGGTTGACGATCCCGATGGTCTTCGCGCCCCGCTCTTTGGCCATGTCCACGGCTCGGTTGGTGTCGGTGGTGGTGCCGGACTGGCTGATGGCCACCACCAGCGCATCCGACATGGAGACCATGTCCCGGTCCGCGCCCAGTTTGAAGCCGCTCAGCTCCGACGCCTTCATGGCCGAGATGACCAGAGACGGATCGTTCAGGTAATGGGTGAAGATGTCCGCACAGGCCTGGGCAGCGACTCCCGCGGTCCCCTGCCCCACAAAGAAGATCCGCCGGATCTTTCCCGATACAATGGCCTCCTCCAGATGATCCGGCACAACACTCCGGTCCAGGCTGATCACATACCGATGGCTCCCGTCTTCGGTCTCTGCCACCTTCCACCGGTTCAGCAGCGTCTTCTCCACCGAGTCCGGGGCTTCGGAGATCTCCTTCAGGAAGTAGTGCTCGAACTCCTGCCGGTCGATGTCCCGGGAGGTGAGTTCCGTGGTTCGGACGTTCTCCTCGGTCAGTCTAAATGGGGTCCCGTCGTAGTACATGGCCCTGATGCCGGCAAGCCCGCCTTCGGAATTCTGATCCAGAATGAATAGCTGGCCCTGGGTGGGGCCGTTTTTGCCGTCCACCACCTTCTCCCCGTCCAGCTTCAGAAACCGGTTCGTATCCTCGATAAAGCCGTAGACCTCGGATGTGGGGAGATAATGGTTCTCGGCAAGGCCGATGAAGAGGGCCTGGCCGCTGCCGCGCTGGGCTAAAAAGAGCTTTCCCGGGGCCAGATCGGTCTGCATCGCGATGGCATGGGAGCCGTCGAAATCGTTCAGGGCCATCCGGAATGCCTGTTCCACTGCAAAGCCCTGTCGCAGGTAGGTCTCAACCCGCAGGGGGATGATCTTGGTGTCGGTGGTGATCTCGTCGTGGATCAGGTCTCCATCCCGCTCTGACTCCCGCTTCAGGTCCTCGTAGTTGTCGATGTCGCCGTTCAGGCAGACATGGAGGATCGCCTCGTCGCCTGGGGCCGTCTCCATATTAGGGTTGCGGATCACCCGGTTGTCCACAGGATGGCAGTTGGGTTCGCTGATGCCTCCAACCGATGCCCATCGGGTGTGAGATAGAACCGTATAATTGCGGTACGGGAGCCGTGCCGCAGCGTGCAGCAGATTATCGCTTCGAATCTGTTCCCGGAGAAAGGCGATGTTGTCGCCCAGGCTGCCCACTTCTGCCGAGACCTTGTATGTCAGGCTGAGGGCCACCCGCTTCCCCTCCCCGACCGTGATCTCGTGAAGCGCGATCCCCCGGTTTAAAAGCACCTCATGGCCGATCCGGGCATCGAAATCCTCCCCTGCGCCGTCGGCTTCCAGTGCGGCCTTGAACTCCTGAATGTCCGATGTATCGAGGATGAAGAGCAGCGAAATCCCGGCCGAATCCCTTCCCCTGACCTCCAGCCGGTCGATGCTGTTGAAGACCGTATTGATCTTCCGGAAGACACGGAGGTTGGCCTGCGTTATCTCCAAAGGGGCATCGGATGCTTCGGCCGAAGCGATCCCCATCAGGTCCTTCACCCGGCCTATATTCTCCGAGACCTCCCTGTCCAGAGACCAGGCGATGTCCTTGACCGTGTCGACGGCCCGGGTCATGGTCTCCACCTGGGCAGGTTCGAGGTGCCCCACATGATCTGCAAAGAGCTTCTCTTCGCTTTTGAGAAAATCGGAAAGCTTTTCGCACAACTCCCGGATCTTCCCGTGGATCTCCGGATGGGTGAAGACGGTCTGGAAAGGGTCATCCTTTCTCAGATCCTTTGCCGCATCCCAGAGGGCAGTGACGGTTTCGATGCCGCCGAGATAGCCCTCATGAGCCCGGTCATTCTCCCGGTTCGACCGGGTGTAGCAGGCCCCGATGATCTCCTGAACCAGCCCCTCCATTCGGGAGAGTTCGGCCTTCAGGGCATCTTCGGAAACGGTTTTGCCTTTATGGATATTGACGGGAATGATCCCTGCCAGTCCGCACATTATGGATTCCTCCTCTCTTTGGGGCTTGATTGTAACATGGGCCAGTCTCCGGCTGCCCCCTTCCTACAGATCAAGGCGATAGGAACACCCGAAACTGTAGGCTTGAGCAGGTGGCCGAAATTATGATTAAGCCCTGTCTTTGAAATAAGAATGGAGCATTGGGGAGTCAAAGAGTTTCAGGTCTGAGGAGAAGCGGGCGCGGGCGCCTTTTCCCCGGAACCCCGCGATGTTGTCTCTTTTTCCGCGGCGGCTTTGGCGTGGAAATAGCGGCGGAAATGGGTTTCGAAGAGCTTGCGCGCGTAGTATCTCGACTTCAGGCCGATATATTTTTCATGGGCCACCACAGCCGAGATCACCAGCTTTTCCGAGCCTTTTTTCTCCTCCGCGAATCCCACAAACCAGTCATACCGGCGGTAGGGGCCGCCTCTTTCGTTGATGCTGCCGGTCTTGCCGCCGATGCGGAGCTTCGAGAGAACCGGATCATTATCCATGCCCCGGAAGGATTTCCGGCAGGTTCCGGTTTTTACAGTCTCCTCCATCAGGTTGAAGAGAAGATCAGACGCGTCCGGGGTAATGGCCTGATTGAGAAAGGTTGGCTGGCGTTTATAGATGGTATTTCCCCGATCGTCTTTCACCTGCTCGATAAAGGCCGGCTCCACCAGGCGGCCCCGGTTCAGGATCGCCGCGACCATGAGAGCCCCGTGGAGGGGAGAGATGGTGGTCTGCCGGTTGAATCCGCTGGCGATCTCGGCCCAGTGATAGGGCTCTTCGGAGATCGCGATACTGCTGGGCGCGATGGGGATCTCGAATTCGATGCTCCGGTTGAAGCCAAAGGCTTCTGCATAGGATTCCAGAGCATTTTTTCCCACATAATGGATGCCCAGTTTTCCAAAGACCGGATTGACGGACTGGGCAAAGGAATCCTTCAGGCTGAGCCGATGGGACCAACTGCGGCTTCCTTTTTTCAACTGGCTCTTGTATAGGGTGTATTTTCGGCCAGTGTACGCGATTTCAGAGGCAGGATTCATCCCGCACTTCTCGATCGCGGCCGCAGCCGTGACGATCTTGAAGATGCTCGCGGCCGGAAACCGGCTGTCCAGGCAGGCGTTGTTGGCCGGATCATCCCGATCAAAGCTGACCAGGGCTTTGAGGGCTCCGGTTCTGGGAGACATGGCCACAATGCCGATATAGCGGGCATGAGACGGATCGATCAGGTCGAGAAGATACTGCTGGAGTTCCATATCCAGCGTGGTCTTTACGGTGAAGCGGTCATTTCCGGCCGTCACCGTGAAATGGTCTGCGGTCGGATTCAAGACCCGCTGCGGGTCGATGAAGTCCCGGATCTCGGCCTTGGGCAGAAGGGGATGGGGCTCATTTTTTTGGCGGATTTCCCCGGAATCTTCAAAGACCTCGATATCCGGATGATATATGGCCTGGCTGAGCCTGCCCGGGATCAGATAGAGAAGCGGGATCAGGATCATGGCCAGCAGTGCCGAAGTTCGAATCCGCATTTTCCGCTGCTCCCGATTCTTCACTCGGTTTTTCTCCCGTTTCAGGCGGGTCTGGTAATCTTTCCAGCTCGGACTTCCCAATGGTCTACGGCGGGTGATGAGCCTGTTTCTCATAAGTGCGATCCGGGTCCTCTGGTTAAGCCTGATTGTTATGCCTGATGGTTAAACCTGATTGTTAAGAACTGATCAGGTGAATATCATCTCAAGGGCGTACCGGCATTTACACGTCTATCTGATGTTACAATAGAAGGGCCGTCCTCGTCAACCGCAGCAAGCAACATTCCCTGAGAGAGCACTCCCATGAGTTTGGCCGGTTTCAGATTGGCCACCACCACCACCTGCTTTCCCACCAGATCTTCGGCCGCGTACTTTTCCGCGATTCCGGCAACAATGGTGCGGGTTTCAGAACCCAGGTCCACCTCCAGCTTCAGGAGCTTTCTGGCCTTGGGAACAGGCTCGGCCTTGATGACCGTCGCGGTTCTCAGGTCGATCTTTTCCAGGTCATCCAGCGTGATCTGGGCTTTAAAAGGCTTGATCTGTCGCTTCTCGTCCGTCTGCTCCTCCTCTTTTTCCGGCTTTGCCTCGATCCTGGGAAAGAGCGCGACGGACTTGGGAATTTCGGTTCCTTCCGGAAAACTCTGCCAGGTTTTCAGCCGGTCCAGACGATAGAAGAGGGCATCTTCGGCAAGTCCCAGGTGACGCTGCATGGTCTCGGCCGTTTGGGGCATCACCGGATAGATCAGCCCTGAAATCACCCGCAGCCCCTCCAGAAACTGCGCCATCACCGATTCCAACTGTTGGCGCTGGCTCTTCTTCTTGGCCAGCTCCCAAGGGGCTGCCAGATCGATGGCCTTGTTCATGAAGCTGATCAGCTCCCATACCGCACTCAATGCCCGGTGAAAGCCGAATCCTTCCATCGCCCCTTCAAAGGCTTCAATGGACATTTCAGCTTGGGCCCGTATGCCCAGATCCATTTCCGGCTCGGCAGCGCCCCCAGGAACAATTCCCTTGAAATACTTGTGGGTCATGGCCAGTACCCGGGAGAAGAGGTTGCCCAGATCATTTGCAAGATCGGCATTGATCCGCTGGATCAGCGCCTCTTCGCTGAAGCCTGCATCCAGGCCGAAGGACATCTCCCGCATGAGAAAATAGCGGAACGCATCCAGGCCATAGACATTTTTCAGGTTCAAGGGGTCGGCCACATTGCCGAGGCTCTTGGACATCTTGCTGTCGGAGACGTTCCAGTAGCCGTGGACATTGAGGTGCTGATAGACCGGGATGGACGCGGCCTTGAGCATGGTGGGCCAGTAGATACCGTGGGGTTTCAAGATATCTTTTGCGATGATGTGCTGGGCATGGGGCCAGAATGTCCGGTACTCCTCCCCGTCCGGATAGTTCAGCGCGGAGACGTAGTTGAGCAGCGCATCGAACCAGACATAGGTGACATAGTTGTCGTCAAAGGGGAGGCTGATGCCCCACTGAAGCCGGGATTTGGGTCGGGAGATGCAGAGATCCTCCAAGGGTTCCCGGAGAAAGCCGAGCACTTCGTTTTTGTACCGCTCGGGCCGGATAAAGTCCGGGTTTTTGCCGATATGGTCGATGAGCCAATCCTGATACCGGCTCATCCTGAAGAAGTAATTGGATTCTTTGATCTTTTCCGGGGCAACCTCGTGATCCGGACACTTTTCATCCACCAGCTCCCGCTCGGTGTAGAAGCGCTCGCACCCGAAGCAGTAGAGGCCCTCGTATTCGCTGAAGTAGATGTCTCCGTCATCATAGATCTTCTGCAGGATCTCCTGCACCACTTTCATGTGCGCCATGTCCGTGGTGCGGATGAACCGGTCGTATTGGATGTTGAGTTCGGGCCAGAGGGCCTTGAACTGGCCGCTGATCTCATCCACATACTCCCGGGGAGTCTTCTTCTCCTTCTGCGCGGCCCGGACGATCTTGTCTCCGTGCTCGTCGGTTCCGGTCAGAAAGAAGGTCTTGGCCCCTTTCATCTGGTGGAAGCGCCGGATCACATCGGCCGTGATGGTGGTGTAGGCATGACCCAGGTGGGGGCGCGCATTGACATAATAGATGGGCGTTGTGATATAAAATGGTGAAGGTTGATCCATATTCTTATCCTATCCTATTCTTATCCTATCCGATTTCGGCCTTTTGGCGGCCTTTTTTATTCCGCTTTTCGGTTCGGTTTCTGCCCGGGGTCGAGTTCGTCGATGCCGATCTCCGCCTCCTGCCCCCCCTCCAGACGAACCGCAATCCTTCTGGCGATCACGTTGTGTCGGATCACCTTGCCCTTGCCCGACGGGGTTTCGATGCTCTTCCCGATCCTGGGCCACCGGTCCTTCATCCGCTCGGTCTTGAGCTGGCGGTAGATCTCATTTTCAAAGGTGAGGCAGCACATGAGCCGGCCGCACTGCCCCGAGATCTTGGTGGGGTTCAATGAAAGCCCCTGCTCCTTGGCCATCCGGATGGAGACCGGCTCGAACTTCTCGATAAAGGTGGCGCAGCAGAGTACCCGGCCGCACCGGCCCAGGCCCCCGCACATCTTGGCCTGGTTCCGGATGCCCACCTGGCGCATCTCGATGCGGATGCGGTACTCCTTTACCAGAATCTTGACCAGCTCCCGGAAATCGACCCGGCCCTCCGCGGTGAAGAAGAAGGTGAGCTTGTTGCCGTCAAAGGTGCTCTCCACGGTAAAGAGATTCATCTTCAACTCCAGCTCCTGAATGGTCTTCTGGCAGTAGGTATGGGCCGCGATCTCGATCTCCCGGTTCCGGTCCCGCTGATCGAAATCCTTGGGAGTGGCCATCCGGAAGACCTTTTTCAAGGGCTTGCCCGATCCCTCCTCCTCCCGGATCCGGGGTTGAACCGCAACCCAGCCCAGCCCCAGCCCCTGTTCGGTCTCCACGATGACCGGATCATTCTGCTGCAGAACAAATGCGCCCGCTTCAAAGTCATAGACCTTACCCGCGGGCTTGAAACGAATTCCAACGACTTTTTTCATCCTGTTTTATCAACCTGGTGCTTTCCTTGCAGCGCAGGGAGAAGATCCGCGGCCGGCCAACTGCATCAGCAGCTCCTCCAATGCCATCCGGGGATTGGCATTGGCGCTGATCTCCTTTTGTGCCCGGTTCAGTGCAGCCATATCCGACAGGAGGCGGGCCTGGGAAAATCCTTTTGCGGATTTCCGGACATCCCGGCCCCAGTCCCGGTTCTTGATCCGGTTCGGATCATAGCGGCAGATCAGCAGATCCCTGAGCCACATTCGTATAATGGCAAAGACCTCATCGAGGTCCGATTTTTCTTTTGACAGACGTTCGGCAAAGGAGAGAATGACCGGAAGAGGCCGATTCGAAAGGGATGACAATTCCGAAAGCAGCCATCCTCTCCGCTCCATCCGGAGAGAATCCTTTTCCCCGATGGCACGGCCCACACTTCCCCCTGCAAGCAGCGCTGAGACCATAGCGGCCTTCTCTGAAAAGCCTTTCTTCTCATGCAGGTATCGCTCCAGAACCCTCTCCGGAATCGGCCGGAACCGGACCTGCTGACAGCGGGAGACCACCGTCGGGAGAAGATCCGTGGTCTGGATCGCCGTCAGAATCATCACTGTCCGGTTTGGTGGCTCTTCAAGAACCTTTAAAAAGGCGTTTGCGGCCTCCGGGTTCATGCTTTGGGCGTCTTCAATGATCACCACCCGGGTTCGGGCCTCATACGGCTTCATGGAGAGAGACGCACAGAGATCCCGGATCTGATCGACTTTGATGCCGGTTTTTGCAGGCATCACCCGATGGATGTCCGGATGGCTGCCGGCTTCGATCTTTTTGCAGGATCGGCATCGGCCGCAGGGAGGTCTCTCGCCTCTGCAGTTGAGCGCGGCGCCAAAGGCCAGTGCCGTGGTCCCCTTGCCGATGCCGTCGATGCCGGTAAAGAGCAGAGCGTGGGGGACCTTGTTCCGGGCCAGGATCGTCCAGAGGATCTCGATGGCCCGCTGCTGCCCGATGATTCCGGAGAAGGCCGAATCGGTCAAATTCAGCCTTCCGAACGGTTGCCGCTGTAATCGACCCGCTCCTTCAGCTCCTTCCCGCACTTGAAAAAGGGGAGCTTCTTGGGGGTGATAAGCACCTTGTCTCCGGTCTTGGGGTTTCGTCCGGTGTAGCTTTTGTAATTTTTGACAAAGAAGCTGCACAGCCCCCGGATCTCCACCCGCTCTTCCTCGGCCAGGGCATCGGCCATGTTGCCGAAAAAGATCTCGACAACCCTTGCGGCCTCTGCTTTGGAGATATTGGCTTCGGTCTTCAATGCGGAGATAAGCTCTAATTTATTCATTCAAAACTCCTTCTGTTTCCAAACTGTATAAGAAAATCAAAGACATTTCTATACTTTTATAAAAAATCTTATAGGAAGTCAAGCTGTTATGCAAGGTGATCCGGAAGAATCTCCACATCCGTATCATCCACATCAACCGCGGCATACTGTCCGAGCACCTGAATATAGACCACAACACGGGCTCCGCTCTTGTACCGGACAAAGACGCCCGTTACTCCTGCAAAGGGGCCTCCGATAACGATAATCCGCTGTCCCCGCCGGAATCGGCGGCCTGTGAGGATGGAATTCTCCTTTTGGTCCACCATGATCTTCAAGGATTCGATATTCTCCTCGGGAACCGGAACCGGTCCGTCATGGGTCCCGATGAGCTTGACCGCGCCGATCGTCTTCAGGACTTCAATATGATGTCTCGGATCAAGATCGGTTCTGACAAAGATGTATCCCGGAAACAGGGGCGCCTGGATCGTCACCTTCCGATCCTTGCGCCGGCTCGGAACCGTGATCTTGGGCAGAAAGACCTCGATATCCTTTTTATAAAGATTCTCATTGACGACATTTTCAAAACGGCTTCGGGTATGCAGAACATACCATTGGCTTTTCAATGGATCGAAAGTCATTGGCTCGTGCTGAATCCTCCGAGTCCGTGAAGGTTGATCATCAGTGTGTACTGCTCCTCCTGCTCCTCTTCGGTATATTTAAGATCAGCGGACCAGCACCCGGCCAGATAGGTGAAGCCTACGCCGGTCCTGACGGCCTTGTCCTCCTGCAGATCCCGCTCGTAATCTCCGTACAGAGAGAGGGTGGAAGTCGCCTTCACCATAAGGCTGGCATAGATCGATTCGCTCAGTTCCCGGGTATAGCGGTGCTCGGCAAAGAGGCTGTCTCCGCGGCCGTCTCTGAGGGTGGCCGCGATATTTCGGCTGTTGAGATCGCCGTCATAGACATCCCATTCTGCATCCGCGATCAGGGAGAAGGAGGGCGACGGAGTGAGCATCAGTTCCGCAAGGATGGGAGAGAAGGGCTCCTTCTCCTTTGTGCCCTCCAATGGCCCCTCATCGGCCTCCCGGATATCATAGCTCTGTTCCAGATTCAACCGGCAGAACTGCACATAGGGGATCTTTTTCGGAAGCTCTTCTTTGGTTGTCGAAAATTTTGGAGTTCTTTCGGGTACGGGCCGATCTGCCAGCCGGGCCGTAAAGAGATTGGTGAGGGAATAGGTGATCCGATTGTTGACGCCGATCCGGTCTTTCGGGTCAAAAAAGGGATACTCCTCCTGATCCTCCTCCTCAACATATTCATAGTAGATCCGGGGAAGAAGGGTGTGCTTTATGCCTTCAATTCCCTCCATCCCCGGCCGATAGACCCGGTAGAGATGGGTGGAGAGATCGATCCGGATATCATATGTCTCTCTTCTGAAGGTCTCCTCTTCAGACACGGTGAGAGGGGCTTCTCCGGCTGTGAGGGGATCGGAAGCCGTACTCTCCTCCTCCACTGCCCAGAAGGTCTCCCGAAGTCCCAGGGAGGGCTCCAGGGTGAAATAGGGGCCAAAGCGAAGGGGATAGAAGAATCTGGGATAGAGGTCGGCCCGGTGTCCGGTTGTCCCCTCCTCCCGATGAAAATAGGTATATTCCGAATCCATTTTCCAGTTGAGGGATGTGTTCCACAGGGGCTGGAGGACCGTATCAAAAGTGATCATGGGCAGCATGTGGAGGGTGTCATCCCTTTTTTTTACCGGCACAACCCCCTGGCCATCTGCCGGAACAACCGGTTCATCGATGACATCATCGTACCAGCGGGCCTCCCCGTAGAAGGCATAGTGGGTTCCCCATCGGTAGAGCCGGAGCCGGTTGGTGCGCACCGGGTCCGTATAGTCGTCCAGCTCCCGGCCGAAGTCGCCCCGGAAATACCGCTCGGTCCGATCGAAGCCGGTGTAGCCGTCCCTGAACTCATGGAGATAGTCCTGATCGCTCACGATATCGATATCCATCTCTCCGGTCAACCCCAAGGGGAGATCCTGATCATGCTTTATCCGAATCCAGTACCGGCTCTCATTGGTTCGGATCGCACTGTCATCGGTATATCCCCAATTCTCGCTCGCATCCGCGGTTCCGTCATCGATCTTCTCGTCATCCAGATAATTGGCCATCAATGTCCCCTTGGATTGGTCCAGCACATACCGGTATTCCGCGCCGAACTTGTGGCCCCGATCCGCCATATAATGATCGTAAAAGGTGGCATCCGAGCTTTTGTCGATCGCAAGATAGAGAGGCTGGGTGAAGGAGAAGCCTTTTCGATCTGAATGGTCCAGCCGGGGCACAAGAAGACCGGTCTGGCGCTTCTCTTTTACCGGAAAGAAGAAGAAGGGCGTATAGAGCAGCGGGATCTTTTTGGCCCAGAGCGCGGCATGGGTGACATACCCGTACCCCTCGATGGTCACTTTGACATGGTTCCCGGTTATCTTCCAGTCGGGGGTCTTTCCGTCACAGGAGGTGACGCTGGCGCTGAAGGCCTCGTAGGTGGCCCTGCCCACCTTTTCGATCCGGTCTCCCCGGATGTAGAAATGGTTGGCCCGCAGAAAGATATCCCCGTTATGGATCGTTCCGGTCTCGGCCGCCAGATTCAGCTCGATACGGGCCCCGGTGAGACGCCCTGCATCGCTTTGAATGACCACATCTCCGTCCGCGATCACGGTCAAGTCATCCCTGTCAAAGATGAGCCGGTCGGCCGTAAAGGTGAGATCCTCCCGCTTGATGGTCACATTTCCTTTGGCCCGGTACTGCTGGGTCACTTGATCGAACTCCACTTGATCCGCAAAGATCCGCCACGGAATGTCCGGATCATCATCCGGAATGAGTTCTTCGAATTGGGCATGGGCCGCAGAACAGATGATCAGCAGCATCCCAATCAGAAGGGCGAGATGAAGCGGGGATTTCAGGGTTTTGGACATATATGGGTATCCACCTTCCAAAAGGTCATCATTCTAAATGATTATAACCGATTTTTATAAAAGATAAAACCTCCGGATATGGATAAACCGGTATAAACCAATATAAATCGGATTAAACTTGAACCGAGATCAAATTTAAAGTATAAAGCTCAATTCAGGCTCAATTGTCAAGGTGTACTCTTAAAAAAATTATGGCGACAATCCTTCTGACAAATGATGACGGCATCCATGCCGAGGGGCTATGGGCTCTCTACGGACGCTTTTTCAAAAGCCACGGGGTGGTTGTGGTAGCCCCGGACCGGGAGCGGAGCGCCGTGGGCCACGGCATCACCCTGCACCAGCCTTTAAGAACCCACAGGGTAAGGGTCTGGGGCGGATATGAGGGGTATGCGGTGGACGGAACACCGGCCGACTGTGTCAAGATCGGCATCCTGGAGGTGCTCGGGAAAAAGCCCGATGCCGTGATCTCCGGCATCAATCCGGGCGCGAATGTTGGGGTGAGCATCAACTACTCCGGAACCGTCTCCGCGGCCCGGGAGGCGACCCTCTACGGCATCCCCTCCGTTGCAGTATCTGTCAACGCCTCTGATGTCCACAGCTTCGAGCCGGCTGCATCTGTTGCCGAAAAGATCCTCTGCCAGATCCTGGACCGGGGGCTGCCCTTCGGAACCCTGCTCAATGTCAATGTCCCGGATCTGCCGATGGAAAAGATCAACGGCTTCCGGATCAGCCGCCAGGGGGTCTCGGTGCTAACCGAATATTTCGAAAAACGGGTCGATCCCCGAAACCGCTCCTATCATTGGCTCGGCGGTGACACCCAGCGGTTTGAAGGTGATGGGGAGATCGACTGGACAGCGCTCTCCCAGGGGTATGTCAGCATCACCCCCATCCGGTGTGATATGACCGATTACCAGATGCTGGAGAAGATGGCAGAATGGGAGTTCAACTGCCGTTCCCCGAAAGAAGACCCGGAAGAAAATCGGGAAAAAGATCAGGGAAAAGATCGGGAAAAAGACCCGGAAAAAGACCCAAAAGAAGATCGGGAAAAGGATCTATAAAAGATGAAAAGCCGGAACCGATGAAAAAGCAGTTTGTCGATACCATAAAGGCCGGAGATTCGGTGGAGGATGTCTTTGTCCTCTACGAGTGTTCCATTGCCACCAAAAAGGATGGCAACCCCTTTCTCAATATTACGCTCTCAGACAGGACCGGCCGGATCAAGGGTGTGATCTGGGAGAATGCGGATCAGCTTTCTTCGGCCCTGGCCGCGGCCGATTTCGTTCGTGTCAACGGCAGCGCCTCCCAATATATGGGGAAGCTTCAGTTGACGATCCGGCAGGTGGAGATCACGACCCCGGAGGGCATCGACGCGGCGGATTTCATCCCGGCCACAACCCGCAGCATCGACGGGATGTTCGAGAAGCTGGTGGAACTTGTCCGGAATAAAATGAAAAATCCGCATCTGCTTGGGCTGATGGAGGCCTTCTTTGCCGATGAAAAATTTGTCCGGGGATTCAAGACCGCGCCGGCCGCAAAGAAGATGCACCATGCCTACCTCGGGGGGCTGCTGGAGCATACCCTCTCCATGGCGATTCTCGTGGAGCGTCTGGGGGGACATTATTCGGGCATCGACATGGATCTGCTGCTGGCCGGGGCCGTTCTTCACGACATCGGCAAGATCCGGGAGTTCGACTACAGTTGCCGGATCGACTATTCGGACGAGGGGCGGTTTCTGAGCCATATCCTCATCGGCTGTGAGATGATCGCTGAGAAGATCGGAAAACTGCCCGATTTTCCCGGGGAACTCGCCCTGCTGGTGAAGCACATGGTGGTGAGCCACCACGGCACAAGGGAGTTCGGCTCTCCGGAATTGCCCAAGACCATCGAGGCGGTGCTCTTGAACCATATCGACGATATCGATGCCAAGATGAACGGCATCCGGGATTTCATCGCCAAAAAAGGATTGCATCGCTCCTGGACTTCCTATCATAATCTGTATGGCCGCCATTTTTACCGGGGAAGAGACGGAGAAGTCCCGGAACCGATGCCGCAGAATGGAGAAGAACCGACCGAGGCCGGTTGGCCCGATGGTGAAGATCATCAAGAGAAGAGCGGTAGCTGAAGG
The DNA here is from genome assembly GCA_011390135.1 of Desulfobacteraceae bacterium. Classification (GTDB taxonomy): domain Bacteria; phylum Desulfobacterota; class Desulfobacteria; order Desulfobacterales; family JAABSP01; genus JAABSP01. The sequence continues at coordinate 14,516 of JAABSZ010000035.1, forward strand.
AGCCTTTTCATGTTTATCACATTCGAAGGAATAGAGGGCTCCGGAAAGACCACCCGGATGCAGGAGGCTGGCCGTTTTCTGCAGAGCAGGGGGTATGACCTTCTCCTCACCCGGGAGCCTGGCGGAACAGCCTTGGGAGAACGGATTCGCGCGATCCTTCTCTCGCCGGAGCAGAAGGGCATGGACCCGACGGCCGAGCTTCTCCTCTATATGGCGGACCGGGCCGATCATGTGAACACCCTCATCCAACCGGCCCTTGCGGAAAATAAAGAGGTTCTCTGCGACCGGTATTTCGACGCCACCTTGGCGTATCAGGGATATGCCCGGGGCCTCGATATCGAACTCCTCAGAGCCTTTCACCGGACCGCGTTGAATGATTTCATGCCCGATCTCACTTTCCTTCTCGACCTCCCCCCGGAGATCGGACTCTCCAGGGCATTGGGAGATCGGAGCCGATCCGACGCGGAAAGCCGGTTCGAGCAGGAGGCCCTCGATTTTCACGCCCGGGTCCGGGCCGGGTATCTCGCGCTTGCCGAAGAAGATCCGGAGCGTTTCATCCGCATCGATGCCGCAGCCGCGCCCGAGGCTGTGGACAGGCAGATCCGCTCGGCGCTGGAAGAACATTTTCCGGAACAGGATCGAAAGTCGCAGAAGTAAAGCAAACAAAAGACGAGGCAGAAGATCTCTGCCTCGAACAGGAAACCGATATGGGATATTCAATACTGGATGCCATCGGCAACACGCCCATGGTCGAGATCGTCAAGCTCAATCCGAACCCCCGGGTGCGGATACTGGCCAAGCTCGAATACTTCAACCCGGGCGGCTCCATCAAAGACCGGGCGGCCATTTCCATGATCGAGGCCGGAGAGCGCTCAGGCGAGTTGACCCCCGACAGAACCGTGATCGAAGCCACCTCCGGTAATACCGGCATCGGCCTTGCCCTGGTCTGCTCCGTCAAGGGTTATCGGCTGCTGCTGGCCATGTCCGAGGCCGCGAGCATCGAGCGGCAGAAAATTTTAAAGGCCCGGGGCGCGGAGATCCTCCTGACACCGGGCCATCTGGGAACCGACGGCGCGATCGAGGAGGTCTACCGGCTGGCCCGTGAAAACCCGGATGCCTACTTCATGGCCGATCAGTATAACAACCCGGCCAACTGGCAGGCCCACTACAATGGGACCGCACAGGAGATCTGGGAGCAGACAAACGGGGAGGTCACTGTCGTTGTGGCAACGATGGGAACCACCGGAACCCTCATGGGAATCTCCCGCCGGATGAAGGAGTACAGCCCGAAGATCGAAATCATCGGCGTGGAGCCGTATCTGGGCCACAAAATCCAGGGCCTGAAGAACATGAAGGAGGCCTACTGTCCCGAACTCTATGAAAAGGCGCGCCTCGACGAGAAGGTCAACATCGATGATGAAGAGGCCTTTGAGATGACCCGCCGGTTGGCCCGGGAGGAGGGGCTCTTTGTGGGGATGAGCAGCGGCGCGGCCCTGGTCATCGCTGCCCAAAAGGCCGCATCAATGAAGGAGGGGACCATTGTCGTCATCTTCCCGGACAGCGGGGAGCGGTATCTGAGCACCTCTCTTTTTGCCGTAAAGGAGAAGGTCGATCTCAATCTCTTCAACACAATGAGCCGTGACAAGGAGACATTTCAGCCCCTGATTCCGGGAAAAGTATCTCTTTATTCCTGCGGCCCTACGGCCGATGCCCGGCTTCATGCCGGAGAGTACCGGCGCTTTATCTTCTCGGACCTGCTCTGCCGGTATCTCGGTTTCCGGGGATATGAGGTCAAACAGATCATGAACATCACCGATCTGGACGACCGTACCATCAACGGCTCCGAAGAGAAGGGCGTGGAACTTACCGAGTTTACCGAGAAAAATATTGCGGATTTTCAAAGGGATCTCAAAACCCTCGGCATTCAGCCGGCCGCGGCCTATCCCAGGACCAGCGAGCATGTGGACGACATGGTCGCGGTCGCGGAGAAGCTTGTCAAAAAGGGCGTGGCCTACGAGAAGCTGCGCTCCTTATATTTCGACATCTCCCGGTTTTCCGACTACGGAAAGCTCTCCGGCGTGGATCTGAACAAGATCCGGCTCGGCGCGACCGTTGATCTGGACGAGTATGAGAAGGACAACCCCCGGGATTTCACCCTCCTGAAGCGCTCCCGCCTCTCGGAATTGAAGCGGGGCATCTACGTCAAGACCGAGTGGGGCAATGTCCGCCCCTCCTGGCATCTCCAGTGCGCTGCCATCTCCATGAAGTATCTGGGAGAGACCTACGACATCCACACCAGCGGAAGAGAACTCGTATTTCCCCACCATGAAAACGAGATCGCGATCGCCTCGGCCCTCACCGGAAAGCCTCTGGCCCGGTACTGGCTCCACTGTGACCGGGTGATGGTGGAGGGGAAGAAGCTGGATGACCACGGCTGGTCCGTGACCATCGATGATCTGACGGAGATGGGTTACACCGGCAAGGAGATCCGCTTCTGGCTCCTTTCTGCCCACTACCGGAAGCCGGTGATCTTCTCCACTGACCGGCTCGATGCGGCCAGCCGCTCTCTGCAGCGCCTGAACGCCTGCATCCAGGCGCTGATCAATGTCAAAAACGGAAAAACCAGAGTATCCCCCGATCCCTTTCCGGAGCTGGATCAACTCCTGTATGACATCAAAAACGGCTTCATCAGCGCGATGGATGATGATTTGAACATCTCGGCCGCGCTGGCCGCGCTCTTCGGTAATGTCAAACGGATCAACAAGCTGGCCCTGGAGGGCCGCTTCAGCCAGAAGGATGCCGAAAAGATCCTGGAGTCCTTTTCCGGCATCGATTCTGTGCTGAACGTGCTCGATTTTACCGATTCTCTTGAAGATCCTAAGATCCGGGAGCTGATCCGGCAGCGGGAGGCGGCCAGAGCCGAAAATAACTGGGCCATCGCGGACCGGATTCGGGAGGAACTCCTCGAAAAGGGCGTCACGGTCCGGGATCGGAAGACGAACGGATAAAAGCGCACATTAGCGCGAACAGATGAAAGGACAGATTCGGATGAACCCTCTATATTTCCCCTTCACCCATATGACGGCGCCGGTTGCGGCCGCGTTTGCCTGCTGTTTTGAAAAGATTTTGATCTATGGGCCGATCTCTTTGGAATCAAGGCCCGATCCAGCTCCTTCTGACGCTGTTTCGAAAAGTGTGGATATCGAAGTCCGCATCCCGGTTCAGGGGGACGAGGAGAAGCTTCTTCAGCAATTGAATTCCTATGTTGCCTGGGCCGATCTTCACGGCGGCGCGCTCTCCCATTTCAAGGGAAGAGGAGGCGAGATCCCTTTCTATGATGAGAACACTTTGAGCCGCATCCGCTCGGAAATCAAAGGGATGAATCAGGAGATGGATCGGGAGAAGCTGCCGAAGCTGAAGCCGGACCCGCTCTTTACCGCGAGGATCTTTCTGCTGATGGCCGAACGGTTCGACCGGCAGCAGGGAGAGCTGGAAGCCGGGCTGTCGGATTACGAAGGGATGCAGAAACAGTTGATGAAGGCCCTCAAAAGCGATGATTTCGAGGAGCAGAGCGACCCAATCCTCCCCTGGGGAGAGGACTTGGGGATCTATGCCACCCGGAGCCGGATCGAAGCCTGGGCCCAATTGGCCCAAAAAGAGAAGGAGATCCCGTCCCTCTGGATCACCCAGAGCCGTGCGGCCTTCGAGCAGATGATCGATGATCTGCCCCAAGGCGAGACGGTTGCAGAGATCGAGGGGATACCGCTGATCGAAACGCCGGATCTCTTTGGATGGCAGGAGGCCCTCCAGGGGTTTCTGGAGGCGGCGCTGACCCAGGGTCCGGCGGCAGCGCCCCCCTCGCCACCGGAAGGTGCTGGAAAAGTGACGCTCCGCCTCCGCCTCCACCGGATCAGCGGAACAGGGCCGATGGAGGCCCTTACCCGGTTGAGCGGCGCCCAAAAGGAAGAATCCGGGGCCGGTGAAGAGAATCTGCTGATCGGTCTCCTGGAGCCTGTTCTATAACCTGTTGATATGTATTTATCTATTTCCCCGCTCTTTTTTGAGAGGATTTTTTTAAAAAAAATGATAACAGGGCTTGACTCCCCGGATAAATCTGGTATATGGGGTTTTCTCGTTTTTTACGGAAACATGTGATTCGATGGGAATCGCAGGCGAGGGAATAGAATAGAAAGGAGAAAGAACAAAATGGCATTTATCCCTTCAGTAGATGAAGAAAAATGTGCGGGCTGCGAAGAGTGTGTGGATGTCTGTCCGGTGGAGGTATTCGAGATGCAGGACGGCAAATCCGTGCCGGTGAACGCTGAGGAGTGTCTCGGATGCGAGAGCTGCATCGAGGTGTGCGAGGAAGACGCCATCACCGTCGAGGAGACCTGATCCGCGTCTGAAGTCGATCCTGGAAGATCTTAAATCCCCCGGCCTTTGTTCGGCAAAGTTGACTGAGCCGTCAAACGATGAGGCCCGGGGGATTTTTTTATGGAACCATGACCGATGCCAATCCCCCGTTTATATAAGATCACCTTCGATACCCGATTTGGCCCCATGGGCTTTGTCCATGAAGCCGATCCTTTTCTCCTTCGACGGGTCTATCTGCCCCGGCTCGACCTTACAGCCCTTGCCGAAGCCATGACCGCAGAATGGGGTCTTCTTCGGGAAGAGTTCCAGACCGATGATTCGGCGCAGCGGATTCGGTCGTCGATTCTGGGGTATTTTGCAGGCAAGGCGTTGATCCTGCCCTGGGATCGGATGGCAAGAGAGGGGCTAACCCCGCTGCAGTGGAGGACGCTGGAGATTGTGGCCGACATCCCTGCCGGTGAGGTGCGCTCCTACGGGGAGGTCGCCCGACAAATCGGACGGCCCAAAGCCGCCCGGTTCGTGGGAAGCGTCATGGCCAGAAACCCTTTCCCCCTGCTCATTCCCTGCCATCGGGTGATCCGGCAGGATCGAACCGTGGGCGGCTTTGGCGGCGGCCCCGAACTCAAAAAGCGCCTGCTCGACTTCGAGGGCGCAGACTACTCTTCAAAATAGAAGGCCTCGTAGGTCTTCACCACCGTATCCGGGTCCTTCCAGCAGTCTGATCCCATCTGCCCCTTCTGGCAGAGGTGCGTCAGGAAGCTCTCCGTCTCCGGAAGCTGCTCCCAGACCTGGGGCAGAAAAGTGGACTGGCGCCATCCTTTTGAGAGGATGACGCCGTGAACCCCCGGTTTCAGCTTGGCCTTCAGATCCTCCCCTCCTTTATATTCCAGAATCTCCGGCCGCGTCAGCACGCTGATCTCGATATGGATCTTGGAAAGCTCCTCCTCTTTCAGGGGGGGGAAACGGGGATCTCTGAAGGCCGAGTTGAGTGCATTCTCCCGCACCGCATCCTCAAGGGGCGTAATCGGCTCGATGGTGCCGATGCAGCCCCGCAGATCTCCGTCCTTGTGAAGGGTGACAAAGCAGCCCCGCTTCTCCTTCATCAGGGGCGTGGCCTCTGCCGGGGGCGGAGCCGATTCTCCGGTGAGCGCCTCTATGATCACGTCCCGCGCAAGTTTGAGCAGGATCTCCTGTTCCTTCGCGGTCGGATGGGACATAGACATCATCCTCCTTTGTCTTTTAGGAAAAAGAGCCAGTAGATGAAACCGGAAAACGCGCCGATGGAGACGATGGCATAGATGTAGCTCATCCAGTCGGTCGGTTTTTTGGCAATCCCGTGATCATCAGGCTCCCCTACCTTGTTCTTGCAGGAGAAGCATTGCGTGTCATTGATTGCAATGGTAACAGAGCAATAGGGACACTTCTTGGTGGTTTCCCGCATGGCTTTCTCTCCTCCACTGATGAAAAAAAAGATGGAAAAAAGCGGTTAATCCGTATACTGCTCGATCTCGCTCGATTCTCTGAGCTGAGCGATCCACTTTTCCAGGGTTTTAAATTCCTTCTGCCTAAGCAACTGCTTTTCGACCGAATCCTTCTGATTTTCAAATTCTTCGGCCTCCGGCAGCTTTTTCTCCTTTAAAGCGATAATATAATACCCTTTTCGCGATTTTAAAGGGGAGTCAGGATAGGGATTTTCCCGGGTCAGTTGAAAAGCGGCCTTTGTTATCTCCTGTTCATAGCCGATCTCGGGAATAGCGCCGGTCCGCTTGAAGAAATCGGTGGTCTTTACTTCCAATTCCCCGGCCGCATCGGCCAGTGTCGATCCCTCTTTTGTGATCTGGGCCGCAAATGCGTCTGCCGCTTCCTTTGCCTTCTCCTCCCGGAGTTCTCTGGTCAAATCGCTCTTCACCTTCTCCTTGACCGCATCGTATTCCTCCACCTGTGCCGGAAGTTTTTCCGTCACCTGAATGAGATAATAGGCATCATTCAGATCGATGATGTCGCTGATCCCGTTCTCCTGCAGCTCAAAGGCGGCCCGGGCAAAGCCCCGTTTATCGGTAATCTTCTCCGCACCGGGCCCCTGGCGGGTGAAAGGATCGGTTTCGGCCGGTTCGAGATTGTGCATCTTTGCGATCTCGGCAAGATTGTCCCCTTCAAAGGTGGCATCATAGAGGTTTTCCGCGGCCTCATACGCGAGAGTTTTTGCCCGCTGCTGGGTCAGCTTCTCCCGGATTGTTTCGGTCGCCTCTTCCACGGTTTTGGTAGAAGCCTCGTTGACCTTTTCCACCTTGATCACATGCCAGCCGAACTGGGTCTTCACCGGCTCGCTGATCTGGCCGGGGGCCATCGAGAAGGCCGTATCGGAAAAGGGTTTGACCATGTCCCCCTGTTTGAATTCCCCCAGATCTCCGCCATTCTCCTTGGTGGGGCCTTCGGAGTGAGTCCTGGCCAGCTCTGCAAAATCCTCACCGGCTTTGGCCTTCTCCATGATCTCCAGGGCCTTTTTCCGCTTCTCCTCCACCGACTCTTCGCTCTCATCCGGCTCGGTCTTCAACAGGATATGGCGTGCAGAGACGCTCTTTTCGGTCCTGAATTCCTCGATGTTCTCCTCGTAATCGGCCAGGATCTCCTCGTCTGTCACCGTCACCCTATCCGTAAAGATCTCCGGATCGATGCGGACATACCGGGCCTTGACCTTGGGTTCGCTCTTGTACTTCTCCTTATTCTTCTCGTAATAGGAGTGCAGCGCCTCTTCTGCCGGCTCGACATCTTCATACGCGGCCGGATCGAAGAGCACATAGTCGATCTTTACCTGGCTGTTGTTCCAGTGGAACCATTCCCGGGTCTCCAGCTCCGAGACCTTGACGTTTCCGGTGATAAAGGAGCGGATCTTTTCCGTGAGCATGGACTGGCGCTGCAGCACCTCGAAGGTTTCGGGGGTCAGCCGGTTCTGGCTCAGCACCGCCTGATAGATCCGATTGCTGAACCTTCCATCCTGCTGAAATACCGGCATGGTTCGGATGGCTTCAGCCAATTCCTCGTCCGTCACCCGGAATTCCAGGCGCTTGGCCTCCTGAAGCAGAAGCCGCTGCTCGATCAGGCTGTTGATGGCCTGATTTTCCAGATCGAGCATCTTCAGGATATCATCGTTGAAATTCTCACCGTACATCTGGCGGTACCGCTCTAGAAGATTGTTGTAGGCGGTCCGATACTCCTCAACGGTAATCGGCTCTCCGTTGACAAGGGCAATCTGGTTCTGCCTCTGGTCTCCATAGTTGCCGACACCCCACAGAACAAAGACGATAACAATGGCCCCTAAAATGATCTTGATAAACCAGCTTGTGGCATAATCCCGCATTAACCTGAGCATTCATTCACCTCTGATGCTAAAAGAATTTGGAAGCGATAAATGGCAGTTCTCTCCTGCCATTCTTACAGCGATAATCCATTTATAAACGCAATATTTTATGATGCTTCTTCGACCTTGTCAATCCCATTTCCCCAATATCGATTCTCGGGCCGTCATTCTTATAAAGTCGGTTGGCAGATCCTCCATAATCTGATAAAGGTGTCAGGAATTGTGGAAAAAATCTGCTATCCGGAGGAGACATCAGGAAATGACATCTCAAGTGATCTACATCATCTCGTTATCGCTGTTCGGTTTTCTGTTTCTGGGAGTGGCTGTCCGGTTTCTCATGCTGATGCTGGCGGTTTTCTGGATCGGGTATGAAAAGCGCCTGATCCGTCAAAAGCCTTCCGATGATTATCCCAAGGTATCTCTGATGATCCCCGCCTACAACGAGTCCGACACGATCGTGGAGAGCGTCACCCACGCGGTGAACGGTGATTACCCCGATCTGGAGGTCGTTGTGGTCAATGACGGCTCCAGAGACAATACTTTGGATCTGCTTATCGATGCCTTCGAGCTGACGGAGAATCGGTCGAAAAGAATCATCGAATCGATTCCCACCCAGCATGTGCGGGGCATCTACACCAGCCGGGCCGTTGACAATCTCGTGGTGGTGGACAAGGAGAACGGCGGGAAGGCCGACGCATTGAACTGCGCCATCAACACCAGCACCGCTCCCTATGTCCTGGCCCTCGATGCGGACACCATCCTGACCAAAAACACCATCCGCTATCTTGTGCGGCCGACCCTGAATGACCCGCGGGTCATCGTCACCAGCGGAAGCGTCAGGATCATTTCCGAGGAGGGAAATTCGATATTGAGCGACCTGCAGAAGGCCGAGTTCGTCAACAGCATCTCCCTCTTCCGGACCGGATGGAACTATGTCAATGCCAACCTCATCGTCTCCGGAGCCCTGGGTCTGTTCAACAAGAATGTCCTGATCCGGGTCAACGGATATCACAATCTTGCCATTGGCGAGGATATGGAGCTGATCATCAGGATTCACCGGCATCAACTGGAAAACAGAGTACCCTACAAGATCCTGCAGCTTGCGCTTCCCACCTGTTTTACAAAGGCCGTTCCGGGGATCGGTGAGATGATCAAGCAGCGGAAGCGGTGGCAGAAAGGGCTCCTCTCCTCGCTGCGTCTCAACATGAAGCTCTTTTTCAATCCTCGATACAAAAGTGTCGGGCTGCTGGCTCTGCCCTTCTACATCCTGTTCGAGGTGCTGGGGCCTTTTATCGAGGTGTTCGGGCTCCTTTCCTACTTTTTTCTGCTCGGATATGCGGGCCCCACTTTTTCCCTTCCCCTTTTGGATCGTTTTTTCGGCGACTGGGCCACACCGATCTGGATCTGGGTTGCGGGGCTGCTCTTTGCCATCTTCAATGACTGGCTCTCCATAACTATCGACAAGCTTCTCCTGCGGGGGATGGGAACCAAAGAATATCTCCGGCTGCTATTTTCTGCGTCCACCAGCCCCTTCTTCTACCATTTCCTCCAGCTCTACTGCAAAATCAAGGGGACTTTCGAATACTTTTCCACCATTCAGACGTCCACGAGATGGGATACAAAAAGATAAAACGGCAAAAGATAAAACAGAGGAGAGATGAAGAGATGGGATGTTGCCTAATGCAGGGCCTTGGATTTTTGAGGATATGGGGAGCGAGGCTGTTTTTTATCATACTGCTCTGTTGGCCATTGGCCGGGAGTGCCAAAGAATCGGCCTTTCCGGGAGCGGATCTCCGTTTCGAAGATGAGCAGCGGTCTCTTATCTGCACGGCCACCGGCTATGTCTGCCCTCCGGAGGAAGAGAACGAAGAGGCCGCATATGAAAAAGCACTGGCCGTTGCAGAACGGTTTGCGCTCCGGAAGAGCCATGAGATCCTACAGCGACGGCTCTCCGATGTCGGTTCCGGGTTTGGTTTCGAGCTGGTAAGGTTCGGCTCTTCCGGAAAAAGGGTAAACGTCCTGCAGAAGGAAAGGGTATCCTCTGCGGTCGAGAGCAGCCGGCGAACCTATGCCATTCGGATCATTGCCGAAGTTCGATACCGTCTGACCGGCTATCCTGATTCCGAAAAACTCCTCTCCGATTCCCATCTCCCCCTGACTGTCCGGGTCTGGAGCGACAAAAATGCATACACTGCCGGAGAGAAGGTGGTCTTCCGTATCCGGGGAAACAAGGATTATCATGCCCGGATCATCGACATTGCGCCCGGCGGCGGGATGTACCAGATCCTGCCCAATCTCTTCCGGAGTTCCCATTTCTTTGAAGGGGGAGAGACGTACAAATTTCCGGATAAGGCCCTGGGAGACAAATTCGACCTCGATGTGGCCCCCCCCTACGGCGAGGAGCGGATTCTGGTCTATGCCGGGGATGTTCCCATCGGGGAGGTACCCTTTTCCGATTATGCGGGGCAGTTCGGGGTGGTGGCGGGAAAGGAAGAGGAGATCGGCCGCCATGTCCGGAAATTCATTCCGCAGATGGAGGGGGTGATCGGGCCGCCGGGCGCGTTCTCCTGTGTCGAGTTCTTCGAAAG
>JAABSZ010000036.1:0-23878 GCA_011390135.1 Desulfobacteraceae bacterium
AATAGAGAAAGGAAAAGCGGAAGAAAAGCGTGAAACCGCAAAAAAACTGCTGAAGCTGGATGCTTTGCCAGACGAGCAGATCGCCCTTGTCACGGAATTGAGCGTTGAGGAAATCCGGCAGTTGCGTCAGGATCTGGAAGATTCATCGGATTGACCCTGTCGAACCGGGACAGCCCATCACAGCCCATCTTCTCCATCACATTCATCCGGGTTCAACCTGGATCAATGTGATTTATCTGATGACCACTGATGCGGCCTCTTGCTTCAAATCTATTCCTTTTTTTCATCTTTTTTCATCGTAGAAAATCTTTCCACCAGACCCGGAACTTATACCGCACTTCTGTTTGGATTCGGTTAGTATTTGGTTAAGATTTCATTAAAAATGAGGCTGGGGCGATTCACCGCTCTACACCTCTTCTGCGGCCGGCACCCAACCGCTCTGCTGCTTTTGGATTCTTTATCTCATGGACGATTTCACCAATTTCTAACCATTCCTTCACGCCCTTCTAACAAAGATATTCTATAATCCTGTGCAGTCGGGTTCATCGAAAGCTCTTGACAACCTTTTATAAACGAGGCCCAAAAAAGATGAAACAGGAAACAGACCTTACCGACGGCTGCGCAAGAATCGACATGCATGTTCACTCGAAATACTCCCGCAGGCCCTCCCAGTGGGTTCTGCAGAAGCTGGGGTGCCCCGAGAGCTTCACCGACCCGTTGTCGGTCTATCGGATCGCAAAGGCGCGGGGCATGACCTTCGTCACCATCACGGACCACAACAGCATCAAAGGAGCAGAGGAGATCGCGCACCTGCCGGACACCTTCATCAGCGAGGAAGTCACCACCTATTTTCCAGAGGACGGCTGCAAGGTGCATGTGCTGGCCTACGACATCACCGAAAGCCACCACAAAGAGATCGGAAAGATCCGGGAGAACATCTACGACCTGGTGGCCTATCTCAACCAGGAGCGGATTCTCCATGTGATCGCACACCCGCTCTACAGCCTCAACGACCGGCTCACCCTGGCCCATTTCGAGAAGATGCTGCTGCTCTTCCCCTTTTTCGAGCTGAACGGGGCAAGGGATGTCCGGCAGAATCAGGTCCTGCGGGAAGTCTTTGCCGCGCTGACCCCAGCCCGGATCGAGCAACTTGCCGGTAAGCACGGGATCGAACCGGTAGGCGCCTGCCCCTGGAAAAAGTACGTCACCGGCGGATCGGATGACCACAGCAGCCTCAACATCGCCAGAACCTGTGTGCGGGTGGACCGGGCTCATAGCTATGGGGATGTGCTGGAGGGGATTCGAACGGGCAGGGCGGTCATCGAAGCGGAGCCGCCGGGTCCACTCACCCTTGCACACAACCTCTACGGGATCGCATACCAGTATTACCAGGACAAATTCAACCTCCAGCGGTATGCCGGCCAGGACCCTATGATGCGGTTTTTAGAGCGCTCGCTCACTTCCGAAGCCCGGGAGGCCGAGGCCGGCCTTCTCACCCGGATCTACTCCTACTGGAGCCACCGGCGCCGGCCCAAGGCGGAGACCGAGATCTCCCAAAGCCTCATGGATCTGCTCCGCCAGGAAACCCTGGAGATGCTGCAGAAGAATCCGGATCTGCTGCATGTTGCCACACAGCCGGTGCGCGGGGTCTCACAGGAACAGGAACATCGCTGGTTCGACTTCGTCAACCGGATCTCCAACCGGGTGATGTACAGCTTTGCCAACCACCTGACTGATCACCTGGCCCGGGGAAATGTCTTCAATATCTTCCACACCATCGGATCGGCCGGGGGGCTTTACACGCTGCTTGCCCCCTATTTCGTGGCCTATTCCCACTTCACCAAGGATCGGGCTTTCAACGCAGATGTCCGGAACCGGTTTTCGCCTTCCGCACCGCTGGATCTGTATCCTTTGGATGGGATGAAAATGGTCCATTTCACCGATACCTTCCACGACATCAACGGCGTGGCCAAAACTCTACAGCAGCAGGTGGAGATCGCAAAGAAGACCCGAAAGCAGTTGACGGTCATCACCTGCGAATCCCAGCAGAGTCCTGAGATGCAGGGGGTGCGGAATTTCACTCCGGTCGGGGTCTGCGACCTGCCGGAATATCCCGAGGTGAAGATCTGCTATCCGCCCTTTTTGGAGATGCTCGACTACTGCTACAATGAAGGCTTCACCCATATCCATTCTGCCACCCCGGGACCCGTGGGGCTTGCCGCACTCGCCATCTCCCATATTCTGAAGATTCCCATTAACGGGACTTATCACACTCAACTGCCCCAGTATGCAGAATATCTGACCGGAGACGAGGCCGTGGCGGACCTCACCTGGAAATATACGCTCTGGTACTACGATCAGATGGATTTCATCTATGTGCCCTCCAAGAGTACCGGCGACGAGCTGATCGAAAAGGGCATCCATCCGGAGAAGATCCGGCTCTTCCCCCGGGGGATCGATATCGAGTTTTTCCATCCGAGGCGGCAAAACGGCCTGTTGAAGGCGGAGTTCGGCATCGATGAGAAGTCAACGAAGCTTCTCTATGTGGGACGGGTTTCGACCGAGAAGAATCTGCCGATGATGGTTTCGGCCTTTAAAAACCTGCTGCGGGAAAAGCCGGATCTCCACCTGGTGGTGGTGGGCGAGGGCCCCTATCTCAAGGAGATGCGAAAAGCCCTTGCCGGCCTTCCTGTCACCTTCACCGGCTATCTCAAGGGGGAGCGGCTGGCATCGGTCTATGCTTCCTGCGATCTCTTTGTCTTTCCCAGCACCACCGATACCTTCGGCAACGTGATACTCGAGGCCCAGGCATCGGGGCTTCCTGTGGTGGTGACGGATCAGGGGGGCCCGAAGGAGAACATGATCCCGGCAAAGACCGGTTTCGTGGTCCGGGGCGGCGATGAGAAGAACCTGGTGCAGGCCATTTCCATGCTGGTCGATGATCCGAAACTGACAAAGGCCATGGGAGCGGCGGCACGAAGCTATATGGAGAACCGCTCCTTTGAGCAGGCGTTTCTCAGAACCTGGGAGATGTATGAAAAACCGAATGTGCCCGAAGCCCGGTTCGCAAAGGCGGGATGATGCGGAAAATGTTGTTGAACCCAAGGGATCTGCGCCGGCTGATGCAGGGACGGGTTCCGGGGCAGTTGGTGATCCAGTTCACGGACCACTGCAACGCACGCTGCCCCCAATGCGGCATGAGGGTCACGGAATCCTTTCCCCGGTCCCGCCTGTCAACGGATCGGATCAAAAAGATCATCGACGGGGCCGCGGAAAAGGGGGTGAAGGCTCTCTCCTTTACCGGGGGAGAGCCGCTTCTCTTTTTGCCGGAGCTGGCCGAGCTGATCCGCCATGCATACGGGGCAGGTATCCCCTGTATCCGGACCGGAACCAACGGGTTCATCTTCGCAGGTTTTGAAAAGAAGGGGTTTCGGAAAAAGGTCGAAAAACTCGCAGATCTCTTTGCAGAGACCCGGCTGCGCAACTTCTGGATCAGTATCGACTCGGCAGATCCTGCGATTCACGAGAAAATGCGGGGATTTCCCGGTATCATTTCCGGTATCGAAAGGGTTCTTCCCATCTTTCACGAGCGGGGGATATATCCTTCGGCCAATCTCGGCATCAACCGGAACATCTCGGGTGAATCCATCGAACCGCTCTCCCGAAACGGAGATCGCAAGGGGAATGAAGCTGCATTTCACCGGCGGTTCATCCAGGGGTTTACGGCCTTTTTCAGTGCGGTGGAGCGGATGGGCTTCACCATTGTCAACTGCTGCTATCCCATGAGTCTGAACCGTGATGAAGGTGGTCTTTCCGCGGTCTATGCCGCGACTGCGGCCGATCGGGTGGTGAAATTCACACCTCGGGAAAAGGCGCTTATGTTCAACGCGCTCTGCCAGGTCATTCCCCGGTTCCGGTCCCGGATTCGGATCTTCTCCCCCCGATCATCCCTCCGAGCCCTTCAGAAGGAGCACGGGGAAGGGTCAGTTGACGCCTATGCCTGCCGGGGCGGGATCGACTTCTTCTTCATCGGCGCGGCGGACGGAAAGACCTATCCCTGCGGCTATCGGGGAGCGGACCCGATGGGAGAGTTTGCCGATCTCGATCCGGATGCGATCCCGGCAGACCATCATTGCCGATCCTGCGACTGGGAATGCTTCCGGGACCCATCGGAGCTGCTGGGGCCCGTTTCGGATCTCCTTTCAGGAAATCTGCTCCCCCTTGCCCTGAAATGGAGGCGCGATCCGGAGATGCTGCGGCTCTGGGTCGAAGATTTGCTCTATTATCGGGCCTGCGATTTCTTTGACGGGAGGCGGCAGATTGATCTGATGCGGCTGAGCCGGTTCAACATGCAGCAACAACGCGGCCATTAAAGAAATACTTTCGGCCATCAGCCACAAACCAGAGCGCCATTTTTTGCAATTGACAACATCGGCCGTAAACACTACCATCCGGACAGTCTGGACATATACAAAACAAAGGATATATCTCATGAAACATACATGGCAGTTGCAGGAAGCCAAAAACAAGTTCAGCAAGCTTGTTGAAAAGGCGTTGTCCGAAGGGCCGCAATTCGTAACCAGGCGCGGGAAGGAATCGGTCGTAATCCTTTCCGTGGAAGAATACCGAACGATTCTCAAACCGGAATCGAATCTGTTTCATTTCATCCGCACATCCCCCCTGTCGGGGATTTCAATCGATATTGAGCGGGACAAAAGCAGATCCAGGGACATCGATTTATGAGATATCTTCTCGACACCTGCCTGATTTCCGAACTGGCCAAATCTGCCCCTGATCGAAAGAGTGTCAGAAGTCAGTTGGATTGAATCGGATAAAAAGTTACTGTCAAAGCCCTGATTTGATCACCAGATCGGTAATGGGCCCTCTCGATTTATCCCCCTTCAGCACGATATGCGCATAGATCCGGCTTCCCAGGAATTTGTTCACCACCCAGTTCAGCCCGTTGTTCTCCATGTTTAGGTAGGGGTTGTCCACCTGGTGGATGTCGCCGAGGCAGAAGCACCTGACCCCTTCGCCCATGCGGGAGAGGATGGCCCGGCTCTCGTTTCTGGAAAGGTTCTGCATCTCGTCGATGATCACCACCGCGTTTTCGATGTTCATGCCCCGGATAAAGGCCATGGGCAGCAGCTCGAACCGCTTGGGGTTGAACGCGGGGGGCTGTCCCGCCTCGGTTTTGACCAAGATCCGGTTTGCGGGCCGCATCCGGTGCAGCTTCAGCAGCAGATCCGTGATATAGCGGTTATACGGCTCCATCTTCTCCATCAGCTTGCCCGGCAGGTATCCCATCTTCTTGCCGATCTCGATCATCGGCTTGACCACATAGATCTTCTCGTGGCTTTTCACCTGCTGGGTCAGGTGGAGGGCCGCGGCCAGTGCGAGAAAGCTCTTGCCGTATCCGGCCTCGCTCTGGATGGAGACGATGGGCAGGTCCGGATGGACCAGCAGCTCCAGGGCAAGATTCTGGTAGATGTTTCGGGGAACCAGATTCCAGATCCTGTGCTGGAAGTCGATCACCTTCTCTCCGTCAGGGCCGAAAAAGAGCGGCTTTCGCTTCTCGTTCCACATGAAGCAGTTGGGCGGCGCACCATCCGGATCATCCACGAAACCGGTGAAGTGCTCGGCCTCGGACCGGAAGGGCATCGACTCCCGGTAGACTTCGCTCTGAATCCCCTTGAGGGAGGCCTGGATCTGGAGAATCCGGTCGTTGGTGACCAGGATCGGGGTTTTGATGCCGCTTCTGGTGATCTCATTTAAGATATGGTGATCCATATGGGTGTCGTGGGGGCCTCCCACGCTGCTGTCCGGCTGCAGGATGGTGAACTGGTTCGGAAATTGGATCAGATGCTCCACCACCCGGGCCACGGTCTGCCCCAGCCGGGGATCTTTTTTGAGCTTGTCCAGCTCCAGCAGGACGTGATAGGGAATATAGACGTTGTTCTCGCTCCCGTTGCGCAGCTTGACCAGGGCCCGCGGGTCCTCCAGCAGCACGTTGGTATCCAGAATATAGTCCTTTGCACTGTTCATAGATTCCCTTCTGATGATTTCGGGTTGGATGGATCTGAACGATTTTCCGTTTTTCGGGTGAAGATGAACGCGCCGACAACCGCGGTGAAGGGGGCCACCGCAACGAGCCCGAAGCTGCCCACCAGGGTCTTCAGCACTTCGGCCGCCACATAGATCAGGTTGAAGAGATTGGCCAGGGGGATTCCCTGGGCCATGAAGGCCATCAGCAGCGTGATATAACCGCCGGAGTATGCCAGCAGCAGGGTCGTGGTCATGGTTCCCACGACCGCTCGGCCCACGGTGAAGCCGGAGCGCATCGCCTCCAGACGGCCGATGTCGGGCCGTTTGCTCACCACCTCGTCCATGCTGACTGCGACATCCATGGCAAGATCCATCACGGCCCCGGATGCGGCCAGAAAGACCGACGCCATATAGATCCTGACCAGATCGAGATGGCCGAAGCCGGAGTAGAGCAGGGTTTCGGCAAATGGGAGGACCGCGCCGTGGACATGGAGCTTAGGGGTGAAGAAGAGGGCCAGGGCCGAGCTGGTGATCACGCCCAGAAATGCCCCGAGGAAGGCCACCAGCCCCTTGCGGTTGAGGCCGGCCACCAGAAAGATGATGACGCCGCTCAATCCGGCAACCACGAACAGGGTCAGCAGCACCGGATCATATCCTTTTAAAAAGAGCGGCACGATCACCTTCCAGATGCAAAGGGCCGTGAAGAGAAAGGATACCAGCGCCTTTGCCCCGGTCCATCCGCCGAAGATCAGCAGCAGGAAGACGAAGAGGGAGAGCAGCAGCAGCTCCCAGCCGATACGGTAATGATCCTGGGGATTGACGTAGAGGATTTCTCCGGCCGTGTTGCGGGTCACCACTACCAGCGCGATATCGCCGGGAATGAAAAGCTTGTCGATGTCGAGGCGGCCCATCAGGGTGTTGGACGCGTCAAAGACCTGAGCCGCAAGGGGCCCGTCAAGGATCTTCAGCTTCAGTTCCTGATGCCCCTTGACCACCATCCCGATGCGCTGGATCCCGGAATCGTCCGTTTCCAGAACTTCACCCTTGCAGCGAAGTGCGTTTCGGGGGAGACGGTCCTCGAATTCGGTAGGGATAAGATACAGCAGGAGGGCGAGGGCCGAAAAGAGGAAGGTCAGTGCGAGATCCTTTTTTCGGCCCTCCATGAAACGAGTGAAGCGGCCTATGCCGTGTTCAGGCATTCGGCTATTTGCTGTTGCGAACGAGGGTTTCTTTCAGGGAATCTGCGGCCCCGTAAACCTTGGCCTCCATTCCCATGAGGGCCATCAGCTTCAGCCCGATGTCGGTGTTGTCGTAATAGCCGTTGAAACTCTTTGCGCCCGCACCGATGGCCGATGTTCCCACCGGAACCCCTGTATGCTGAAAGGATGTCCAACCGAGGCCGGCCTTCCGGTTCAGGATATGGGTGAGGGCAATCGTCAGCGGATCATAGCCGCCGTAAAGAAGATAGGTTTTCCGGTTCTTGGACGCGGCTTCGATACCGATCATGCTCGCGTCGAAAGCGGCTGTGATCTGTTCGATCTCATGGGGTTCCAGAACCATCCGGTCCGCTTGGGGGTCCCCTTCGAACCTGAGGCCGAAGTATTCGGTGATCCTGGGCATGAGATCGCTGAAGCTGCCCCTGTAATCCTTCATGACCTCGTCGGTGAATTTCTGGAAGGAGATCTTTTGCCCCTTTAACAGATTGAAAAAGGAATCATAACGGGTTCCGGCAAATCCGATGGTCAGCCCGCCTGTTTCATGATCTCCGGTCACGATCAGGAGAGTATCCTCGGGATGTTTCTCGTAGAAATCGAGCCCGGCTTTGACGGCCTCGTCGAATGCCAGGGTGTTGGTGACGGACGCGGTCGCATCGTTGGCATGGCAGGCCCAGTCGATCTTGCCCCCCTCCACCATCAGGAAGAAGCCCTTGTCGTTTGAAAGCATCTCGATGGCCTTTTGGGTGAACTCGGGAAGGGTGATGTCTTTGTCCTTGCGCATGTCCATTGCATAGGGGAGTGCCCCGCTATCCTGGAGCCACTCGTTCCAGGCGATGATTTTGCCATCTTCCGGCTTGAGGTTCATGAAAGATTCTCTCTCCGTAACCATTTGGTAGCCGTTCTTTTTTGCGGCCTCCAGGGCATCGCCCATCGGACTTTTCGATTTCTTCCCTTCCGGGTCGATCAGACCGCCCCCGGCAAAGAGGTCGAAGTTGCTGGCCGCCAGCGCGTGGGCGATCTCATGGTACATCTTCCGGGATTTCACATGCGCGTAGAACGAGGCCGGGGTGGCATGGTCGATGGAGACGCTGGAGACGATACCGACCTTTTTCCCCTGCTCCTTTGCCAGCTCCGCGACCGATTTTACCGGGGTAAGATCCGGGGCCATGCCGATGACGCCGATGTTGGTCTTCTGACCGCAGGCGATCGCGGTGCTGGCGGCCGCGGAACCGGTGATGAAGCGGTCTGCGGCATAGGTGGTGGTCACGCCCTGCACCGGAAGGGTGTCCATGGCCAGGCGCCGTCCCAGATACTGCTCGGCCGCGGTCTTCTGGGGAAAACCCATGCCGTCGCCGATGAAGAGGAGTACGTTTTTGACCGATGTTTTTTTCTCCGTTCCCGATCTGGCCCCGGCCGGCGCGACCATGAACAGCAGGATCAGGATGATTGCCGTGATTACCGGGATGAAACCTTTGCACTTTCTCATGAATGTCTGCTCCTTTTTCGATGTGGGTTGATGCGAACCTTTTCCGGTCGGGCTTCCCCTGCTGCCCCCCTCCCCGGAGGGAAGGGGGAACAGTGAAAGGGGAAGAATGAATGGAATTGGGAAGAATTCCGAAAACAGGTATAGCAGGTAATTGTTTGAAAAGGATTAGGAGATTGTTAAATATTGGTTAAAAATGCCCTCTGCCCGGAAAACGGCGATATGAAGCAAATCGTTTCGTCCTAAAGCCCGAATTTGATTTCCCGTGCGAAGCCGATGCCGTTTTTTTCAAGGAAGGCAATCGCATCATCGGTGAATCCGCCGGTTGAAAAAAATGCCGGAATGATCTGATGATCCGGGTGCAGCGAAGCCAACACACCTATTTTTTCCTTGAAATCCCGGACCGATGTCATACCGACCGGTTCTTTAGTCTTTTTGACCTCGACCGCCAGAATTCTGCCGCAGTCCGATTTTGCCAGGATGTCAAGCTCCATTTTTTTGCCATCCGGCCTTTCAATCGTCCTTCGCATTCCGGTATCGATGATATTGAGTTTGGCGTCATCTGCGACATTTTTAAAATATCGGGACGGATGAAACCGTTTTCGGCTTCTGAACTCGGTCATCAACTGATATTCGGCCATTTTCCCGGTCAGATTTTTGATCTGGCCTTCCAAAGATTTTTTGTCTTTTTTCAGCCTTTCCAGATCTTCATAAAAATCCTTTTTCAAATCGGGGCGATAGGATTCGATCTCTTCCTCGAAACGGCTTCTGAGTATCAGGTTGAGGGTTCCGTCCGTCAACCCTTGATATCGGATGTCCGAGCTGCCTTCCCGGATCAAATCGGCCTTGACCATATTGTCCAGAAGCTTTTTGATTTCATTCTCATCGATATCGAGCCGGAGCGCATCCTTCAGTTCCACGGGGGTCCATTCCCGATCCGCGTTTTTACTCAGGTGCAGCATGATATTTTTGGAGTTTACGGTGTTGATCCGTTTCAGGGACAACTCGATGTATTCGCCCCAGGTCATGGACATTTCCGATTTTTTGTCGGTGATTTCATAGTGAACCGTGTTGACAACGCCTTCTTCGGTAGTCAGGTCCTTATCTTCAAAAACACTTTGTATCACACAGGAAATGAAAAACGGGTCCGACATGCATAGGCGGTTGATCTGAACGGCGCTTTCGTTGGTGATGGGTTCCCGGTAACACTCTGCATATTTGTAGACCGCCTGAAGACCGTTTTCAGGGGTCAGATAGGGATTGATGTAAAGCCGTCTCAGTCTTCCGGCTTCCAAATAGGTGTCGATAATGTTGATCAGCCATCCGACATACGATCCCGTAACCAGAACGGGGGCCAGCTTCGATTCGGAAAGATCGTGCCAGGTTCCGGGAATGGTTTTATCACGGGCTGTTTCGCATTCACGGTCCCGGTATATGTATTCTCCGGTGTTCTGAAATTCATCGATGATAACGAGAAAACGGTGATCGAACAACTGGGCATACCGATTCGGCGCGCTGGATGCCGTCTGCCAGAGGAGGTCATAATCCCTGTTTTTTCGGTAATTCAGCATTGCATCCGCATCGACGACAAAATGTTTCATGGATTTTGAGATGCCGTATTCCCTGATCTGTTCCATTGTCAGGGGAAAACCCACGGGATTCGGGTCCCTTTCCAAAAATGAGATGTATTGGGAAGCAAACGTGCAGTAATAATTGACGGCAAAATTCGGAAACCATACTTTCCGTTCCTGAATGTTGATGTAAAATGGAATGACCTGTCCGTTTTCGCTCCACAATCGGTTGAAAACGCGCTGCACCATGGAGGTCTTGCCGCTTTTTCGGCGGGCAAGGATGGCATGGGATTTGGTCAGACGATCCGGGATAAAGCTGATCAGCTTGTCCAGAAGAGCGAATTCCTTTTCCCTGCCCACGAGAAGATCGGGATTGCCGATGATTTCGGATAACGGATATTGCATCATGCATGCCTTCTCCGGATGTTTTAAAAAGACCGGATGCTTTCAAAAGAATTGTGCCTGCGGAAATCTCCATTTCCACAGGCTTCAACAATATTACTCCTGTAGGGCTTCGAAGATCCGCTCCATGACCGCGGCATCCGGCATCGGGATCACCGCGGTGATCTCCTTTGGAATCCCGGCCACCTTCAAGACCCCCGGGTCGTTCTGCACCCCGATGAGCCCGGAACGAAATCCATGCTGCTCCCACGCGATCCGCTGGATCTCGTCATCTTTCAGCCCCTCGATGAGCCGCTTCCCCTTTGATGTGAGCGCGATCACCGGGTGGGAACTCCAGATCGTGGGGATCGGATAGAGAATCCGGATCTTCTCCCGCAGATAGTCGATGAAATCTTCGTTTTCCAGCGCGAACTCCACAAGCTGGTTCTCATAGCCCAGAATGATCGGCTTGGCCCCCACGCCGGTGGTGATGAAGTTCTTGAAAATATCGCTCGAACTCCGCTCCATGTAGCCCCGCATCCTGAAGTAGTGGACCACCTTGGGAAGGACGCTTTCGAGGGTATCCGAAGTCACCACGGTTCCGTTGTTGAACATGTTGGCCAGCAGACCCGCGAAGATGTTGCCGGAGTTGCTCCGGGTCGGGTCCGTGGACTGGATGTTGATCTTTCCGTAGAGCTGGTTCAGGCCGATGTCGGACCAGCTCTCTCCCGCTTCGATCATTTGGATCAGTTTGGGTAAATCGACGATGTAATAGCTGGGGCCCCGCTTTTCCACGATGCCGCGGTCGATCAGGGCATCAGTGACGATATCGTAGGAGTAGAGAACGATGGGGGAGTTGAAGATGTTCTCGTCCGCAAGGATCTGCCCGCCACCGTTTCGGAAGAATTCGGCCGCGATCTGGTTGCTGGGCCAGAGCGCATCCTTTCCCGAGGTCGGCAGGGTCGTGACCATCTCGATGCTGCCTGCTTTGGCCGCATCGAGAACCACCCCGTACCTCTCCCTGAGGATGCGGCGCACCTCGGGGTTGTTCAAAAACTCCATCTTCTCGCCGCCCACAAAGGCCGAAACCGTGACCTGTTTCTTTGGCTCCTGCGCCGGGGGCTGCACCACGCTCTCCCCGCCGAGCCATTTGAAGAGCCCGAATCCTGCGGCAACCAGCAGCAGGATCAAAGGTCCGATAAATTTTTTCATGACAAAGAATCCTCCTTTTTCGGGAGTTGTTCGGGGATATGGGGAAGATCCATATCCATGAGGGATTGAAGGGTTTCGCTGCTCACATGGAGATCGGTCAGGTCATCTTCGAGACACTGGCGGTAGAGATCGTCGAACGCGGCCTCCACCCGCTGCAGGGTCTTACGGACATTTTCCGAATAATCCTTCTCCGCACCGGCCAGGGGCATCCGGACCAGCCGGAGATACTGAACCGCAAGATCATGGGCCCGCGTCAGATACTGATCCAAAAAAAAGGAAGCCTTGCCGAGGTCCTCGGGATCACGGCGGAAGTGGTCCGCAAGCAGCGCCAGGGTATTGGCGAGATTCTGAACCGTGTCGGCTGTCTCCCGGTCCGGTATCTTTCCCGCAATATCTTTGAATCTTCGGATATCCTCCCGAAGCCGGCCCACGGTCTGATCCAGTTGGGCCTGGCTGATGCCCGGGGCCACCTCGATCTCGTGAGACTCCTTTTTCCGCGGAATGGTGAGATAGACCCCGACGCCGATGCCGGCCGAAACCAGGAGGGAGAACCAGAAGATATAGCCCAGCCATCCGAAGAAGAGGGCGAACGCGGCCCCGGCGAGGAGTCCTGCAGTGATCTGTCGGAGGGTCTCTTTCATGGCCGGTATCAGTTGTATCCCTTGGCCTTGCGAAAGGCCTGAACCAGGTTTTTGCCCGAAAAGACCCGGCCCACGGTGATGGCCGAGATCTCCTTCAACTGGGACTCGTCCGCGTCGCCGAAGGTGATGGAGTAGATGGGGATGTCGGAACCGAGGGGAAGTCTGGCCAGCTTCTCCTTCAGCTCGGAGATATCCCCGCTCGATTTGCCGTCGGTCATCAGAATCACCGCGGGAAAGTAGTCTTCGATGCTTTCGATCTCGCCCATCGCCTCCACCGCGCGTGCGGCCGCACTGTAGATATTCGTGCCGCCTCCCGGGTTGAGCTGCAGGACGTAGGCGAGGAGCTGCTGCATCACCTCTTCGGAATTGCCCACGGCCCTGACCCCGTTCAGCGGAGCGCTGTTGAAGGGGATGATCATGTGGATATCCTTTGGCGACGGCTGGAGCATGAACCGCCGGGCCTGAACCGGGTCCAGGAGAGTGGCCATCGCGGCCTTGAGATCCTCGATTCCCTGTCCGTTCATACTGCCGGAGACATCCACTACATAGGCCGTGCAGGAGGGTTTCCGCAGGGCCACCTGGTATAGATCCAGGGCCTTCCGGATCACGGGCTCCGCGGGGGTGGGAACCGGCGAGATGATCCGGGCCACGTCGATGCCCCAGTCCGGGTTGAAGACATTCTTGTCCGCGATGTCCGGGTTCATCCCGACCAGACCGGTGCGCCGGCCCTGTCGCAATATCCGGTTCTGGACATCCTTTGACAGCAGGTGCGCCTGGAGCTTTTGAAAGAATTCGGCCTTTTTCGGATCGCCCTTGTCGACATAGCCCAAAGGAGAATCCGCGATCATCACCCCGTCGATCGGATAGACCGCATAGAGCGGCTCCCGGCCATTTGCCGTCAATTTCCGGTTCGCTTCGATGATCAAGGCCTCGTAGTTGAACATGGCCTGGAACCGGTCGTAGTTCTCCGTCACCATCTCCTCCAGCCAGCCGCTGCTGCCCGAGGAGCGGTTGACCATGGAGAGGAGCGCCCGAACCTTCTCCTGCACCTCCGGATCATTCAGGTGCTCCATCAGAAGCACATCAGGTGCGCCGGCCAAGGCATGTAGAAAGCCGAGATACGCGCTGGCCCCGGAGTTGGACTGGGTTGCGGAGGTCATGGCGAACCGGAGTTTTCCGGCCCGGGTGGCCGCCAGAATGTCTGAGATCGCTATATCTTTACTGTCGATCCATCCCAGGCGTTCAGCGATAGATTTCCGCACCCCGAGGATCACCGGGGAGCGCATGATGCTCTCAACATGTTTGACGACCTTGTGCTGGTCTCCCAGTGTGATCCAGATGGAATTCGCGGGCCAAACCGCGTCGTAGGGGATCTTGTTCCCCTGTTCCGAGAGGGCCAGGGTCATGTCGATGCTGCCCATGTACTTGATATCGAGGGCAACCCCCTCTTTTTGGGCAAAATCGCGGATGATCGGCTCCAGAGCTTCGTTCTCCGACCCGGAGACGATGGAAAAACTGACCCCGCTCCCCCGGGCTTGAGGCCGCTGGGAAGGGGTTTTGTTTTCGTCCTCGCCACAGCCCCACAAGGCCGACAGGCCAAGGGCAAAAATCGCCAGTACCGCACTGGTTCGTACAAAGGCTCGCATCATGGTTCCTCCTTTACGATTTACGGAACAGCTTCTGTTTATACATCCGATAAACTGCCTCTACTGTCAAGCAGGAATCACTCTACACGAGAATTGTTAGGATTGTGTTAGGGGGAAAAATAATTTTAAAAAAAATTGACTCCTTTTCCATTCTGTGATTACTAACGTCATCAGGCAAAAATTTTACGTTAAAGGCGGGTCAATGAAAAAGTCGGGATCGTATTGTGGATAGAGTCGCATACACACTGTACCTTGTTTTCAATACCCTTTTCTATCTGGTGCTCGGCATCACTGCTGTTTATACGATATACATCCTTTATATCTACAAACGCCATAAAGATCAGCCGGACGAGATGGAACGGTTGATGCTCAGGCCGTTGAAGTTCTTGAAACACCTTGATTTCATCAAACAATACCGGCACAGGCGCGTCAATCTCAAAAAAAGGAGGACGATCCTTCAGGTCTTCTTCATGATCTGCACGGCCGGGGCCATCTTCGTGATGAACAAATACGAACCGCTTCCCCCTGTAGAGGATATCCTGTTCCGATACCGGTATTTCTTTATAGGCTGCGGCATCGCCATCCTGATATCGGTCTTTTACTACACCCGGGAAATTGTCTTAAGCATTCTGGCCGCAGTCTTTCTGCTGTTTTCGGTACTGGCCGGGCTCTGCTTTCTGAATACGTCGCTGGACCGGGCAGAGAAAATCAGCTATGAGATCATTGAAAAATATGAGGACAGTAAGACCCCTCAAAACGATTATTTTCTCAGGGGCATCGATCCGGAAACGGAACGGGAGGTCGTTTTTCCAGTTTACCCGCGGCAGTATGAAGCGATCGATTTGGAGCGAAAGAGATATTGGGCACATGTGGAAGAAGGGGACGGATTCTTCGGTCTTCGCTGGCGCAAGGCGTTTTTGGGTTTTTTTGAATACCCGGCAGGGGATGATGCGGATTCGCCCGGGGAAAGGGTTCAAGAAGAATTGCCGAAACCTTCTGCGGCCGATCCCGAACCCGGGGGGCGATCGGGAGACTATCTGTATGCGGTTTCGTGAGAGCAGGACAGTGGGAGACAGCGGCAATCTCCGGGCGCTTTATGAAAAAGAGAAGCGTAACCCGTATTTTTATGATCTTGAACCCGACCTTATGCAGGTGGCTGTGGCCTGTCTGCAGGACTGTAATGGCGATCTTTGCAGATGGGGCCGCGAAAACCTGCCTGCCGACGCCTGGGAAAGGATCCAAGGGGCGATTGCCAATCTTCGTGGTCTGGTCGCTGCATGTCGGGGCCGGGATTTCGACGCGCTCCGGGAAATGTTTCCGGGCCGCCACGCCTTTTATGAGAAGGTCTCCTCGCCGCCGGCATTCGAGGAGCGCCCTATGGATGCGGTGGTGGTCATCGGTATCAGCGGAAATCTGATCGCGAAGGCGCAGAAGATCCTGAAGCGGAAGATGGCCCGGGAGGCTCTCAAGGTGCAGGTCAGGTATCCCGGAACCAGTTCGGGATTCTATCCGGGCCCGCACAGCACCCGGACAACCGGACGCTTCTTCTTCGGCTACTACACGCCCTCCATTGAAAAGCGGATGAACGCCCCCCGGCCCGACTGCGACCGCTATAGAAACTCGCCCTTTCATCAGGGCGCGTGCCGGCGCGATCTCACAGTTTCCATTGTGAAGGATTGGCTCGAATCAAGGGGGCATCGCAGCGTGCGGTTCATCCTCAGCAGTCAAAGCGCATGGCCCGAATTCTCACTCCTGTTCCATCGCCTGCTTCCCGATTTCGAAACCGTTATCGATATGAATTTCGACCGTCGGCTCTCCCGCGGCTCGACCTTCATCCATGAGATCTGCGGCCCCGGGAGTCTGAAGGATCTGTGGATGGACTATGAATTCTACATGCGATGGCTGAAGGAAGTCTAACCTGATGCAGGATCAGCTTTGTGTCGGGTATCATAATCATAGGGCCTGCCGTCCGTTTCTTTCTTCGGACCGCAGGCCCCGGTATTTTGAAATCTTCAGATTTTTTTTGATTGAACAGATCGAAAAGCCTCCGGCCGATCGGCCGGAGGCGCTTTTCAGGCGAGATCGAATCCTTTACATGCCGTTGAACCGGGCGGTTTCGGTGCCGATGGAGACCGCGGTATCGGCCGGGGGCAGGTCGGTCCAGAGGGAATAGAGGGACTGGCCGAGCACCTGCATCACCGGATCATCGCTGCCCATATAAGCCTGGATGGCCGCCTGGGTTTCTTGCGAGGGGCTCTCGTCTCCGGCATAGTGGGCCGAATAGGCATCCACGATCATGGGCGCGAGGGCCTCGGCCTGCGCCTGGGGAAGGCCGAATCCGCCATGATCCGCTGGCGCGGTCAGGATGACAAGGGTGATGGTGTAAAGCCCCTCCTCGAGATATGCCGCGGCATACTCGGGAAAGGAAAGGGCGCCGGTGTCATAATCGACTTCGGTGACGTACCCGCTGTCCACCACGAGCTGTCCCCCTTTATCGAGCTTTGCGACCCGGTAGGGATTGGGCCAGGTGACCAGGGAGCCGGTCTCCAGATCCACCAGGGTGGCGGTCTCGCCATCGATCTGCCAGCTTTTGCCGGTCACGTCCTGGGAGTGGAAGTGGCCAGTGAAGACGATGTTCAGGCCGGCCCCGGCCAGGGTCCGGGAGACGTTCTCCCAATCCTCGATCACATATTCCGATCCCGGATCCATCTGCGACTGCCCTGTGAAGTGCTCCAGCAGGCCGTGGTGCATCATCGCGATGACCTGCTTTCCCTTGGCCTCGGCCTCCCCGAGCTTTTCGACGATCCAGCCGAGGGTGGCCTGTGTAAAGCGGCCTGATGTCACCGGCTTTCCCAAGGCATCGTTCTCGTCATGGTTCGTGGAATCCAGTGCAAAGAGCCAGACCCCGGGGGAGGGCTCCGCGATGTAGCTCAGGGAGTCTGAATCCCGGTACAGGGCCTCTTCGTAACCGAATGCGGAATAGATGGAAGCGAATTCTTCAGGTGTCACGGTATCGGCTTCGATGGTCTGCTCACCCGCGTAGGCATAGGCATGGGGATTGTTCACGTCGTGATTGCCCGGAACCACATATGCCCTGATCCCCTCTGATTCCAGGGAACGGAGGATCTCTGCGAACATCTCGTGGCTGGAGCGCTCCCCGTCTTTGGTCAGATCCCCGGGAATCAGCACGAACTCCACCCCCGGCTCGTTTTTGATCTCGGCCAGGGCCGCATCGAGAATCGCGCGGCTCTCCCGGATCAGCTTCCGGTCCCGCATCAGGTAAGCCTCGAAGGCAGGCCCTTCGGTTCCCATCGCCGGATCGAAGAGGTGGGGGTCCGAAAAGACCGCAAAGGTCATGGGGCCGTATAGGATCTCGTAGTCCCGGTCCGCGCCGGCAGCGGCCCACGCCTCGGGAATTACCTTCCAGTTGCCGATGGCCCTGGGGGTCACGGTCCCATCTTCCCGGATCTCCTGAATCAGGTAGTGGCGAAGATCCCGTTCGGTCTGCGCGGTCTTTCGCGATTCCGCGTCGATCTCGGCCTGGGTCAGGCCGGCCCCCAGCAGGTGGCCCCCGCCGCCGCCGCCCCGGTAGGAGTTGATGGCCACGGTATAGGTCTTCTCCGGATCAAAGGCTTCGGCCGGATCGACCCTGCCGTCGAGATCCGCATCCATCCCCTCGACCGTCACCCGCATCCCCTTGGGCTGGGAGAGATCCACTGTATAGACGATCCCGGCAGCCGAATCGTAGTTGTAGTACCTGGCCGCGAGATCGTAGTTGCCGGTGGACTCGTCGTATTCGTCGAAATTGAGCAGATGATCGGTGCCGTCCACCATCCGGTTCATCCAGATGTCATAGGAGTACTCCAGGAAGTTGCGAATCTCCTCTCCTGTCAGCTCCATCAGGTAGAGGAAGTTCTCGTACCGGTAGAGCTTGTACATGTCCCGCACATAGACGGGGCCGGCATAGATGGTCTTGTCGAACTGCAGGGGCGCGGCAAAGGAGACCTCCGGCTTCTGCCCCAAATGATTCTCCGCCACCGAGAACTGAAGTTCGTGGATGAGATCCACAAAGGAGGAATCCCCGAACATGGACTCACGGGAGGAGGTGGTCGCGGCAAATGACCCGATCCGCTCCCCGGCATAGGCTTTGGTCTCTTCGATGGCTTCCGAGAAGTGCGCCATCATGTCGGGGTCGGCCGGATAGGTCGTGGGATCGACGACCTCGCCGGTGATCTCCTTGGTGTATCCGCCCGAACCGTCCGGGGTCAACCGCAGGGTCGCGACCGCGACTTGACTTGCGTTGCTCGATGCGCCTATGATCAGGGTACCGTTCACCCATTCCACATGATCCATATGGTCGTGACCCATGCAGATGAGGTCGAATCCCGGCACCTGTTGAGCCACGAGCTGGGACGCGTTCTCGTTCTTCGGGGTGTCGGCCGTCTTCTCCCCGTAGGTGTAATCGTACCCGGAGTGGAATAGGCCGATTAGCAGATCCGGCTTCTCGGTCTCCTGAATCCGGGGAACCCAGTATTGGGCGGCCTCGATCATGTCCTGGAATTCCATCCCCTCCCAGACGCTCTGGGGGAGCCAGTTGGGAATGCCCGGGGTGGTGAGCCCCAGCACCGCGATCCGCAGCCCCTGCCTTTCGATCACCGTATAGGGCTGAAAATAGGGCGAGCCGTCTGGGGTCCGCAGGGTATTGGCCGAGAGCCAGGGGAACTCGAACTGCGCGGCGATGGCATTGTAGATCCCAGGGCCCGGCTCGATGTCATGGTTGCCCACCACAGCCGCGTCATAGCCGATGTAGTTCATCACGTCCGCGACGATGTGTCCCCCCTGGGCCGGGTCCTTTTCAAAGTTGTAGTAGTTGACGATGGGCTGCCCCTGGAGGATGTCGCCTCCGTCCAGCAGGATCACCGACTGATCCGGGTCGTTCCGCTGCTCCTGCACATAGCTGTAGATTTGGGCCAGGGAGTTGTCCACCTCGGTGTCCTCGATGAAGTCGTAGGGGAAGAGCGCGCCGTGGACATCGGTGGTTTCGATCACCCGGAGAGTGATTGTCGAACCGGTTCCCGTGACATAGGTAATGCCGGTCGATTCGGGCCGGTCCAGGGTTCCCTTGTATTCCGCGTACTCCATCAGGGCCTCCGCGTCCACAAAGCCCGTGTCGTAGGCGTCGCCCCGGTCTGTCGCGGCCGCGAAGACCTGGTAGTCGTCGCCTCCCGAAGCCATGTAGGAGTTGGTTCCCACCCGGTAGACCGCATTCGCCTGAACCGGAGCCCATCCGCCCCCCGTCATGATGTCCAGTCTGACGATCCGCTGGCCAAAGGGCCGGGAGATGTCCGCGGTGTAGCGCGCGCCGGCCACATATGGGAATGCGCCGTTGTGGATGTTGAGAATGCGTTCGACCGCGTCCTCCAGCGCCTGCCGGATCTCCGCACCTGTCAGCTCCAGCACCACCAGTGTACTGCCGAAGGGGAGGATTGTGTAGGCCGTGCCCACGGTGAAGGGGCCTTCGGGCACGTCGATACGGACTCCGCCCGCGCTCTGCACTGTCATGTCGACATCCAGGCCGTTCTCGTTGAGCTTCCGGAGATAGCTCTGCGCAACAATGGGCGCGATGAGACTGCCATTCTCCAGCACCTGGCCCGACTCGTCGGTCGATCCCGGAATCCTTTCGTGATAGAGGGCCTCGGAGACCGTCGCGATCTGCGTCTTTGTCAGTGCCTCAACTCCGGACTTGTATGTTTCCAGGGCCGCCAGGGCTCCGGCATCCTCCGGAACCAGGGCCATGACTGAACTCGCCGCGATAGCTTCAAGGATCGCGGTCCGCGGGGCACCTTCCACCGTCACGCTCTCTCCGTTTTCATCCTCCCGTTGGAAGTTCTCTCCCAGCAGCAGCACAGGATTTCCTCCGGATCTGATGATGTCCCCGTCAGGGCCGAAGCCCACTGAAAGTTCACCGAGAACAAGGCCCCATCGCCATGCCTGCACCACGCAGACCCGTTGACCCGAAGGCCCGTAGATCAGTGTCGGGTAGGGGCCCTCGGATGTCTTGCCCACTTCCGAGAGATCCCCCAGCAGGGTGTGGGAGTGGCCCCCGACGATCACGTCGATCCCGGCCACTGTTTCGGCCAGTTCCAGATCCTCTGCATAGCCCATGTGGCTCAAAACGATGATCTTGTCGATCCCCTGTGCAGAAAGCCTGTCGATTTCAGCCGATACGGTCGCGGCCGGATCGAGAAATTTAACTTTCGGGCCCGGGCTCGAGATGGAGGGGGTATTTGGTGTGGCGATGCCGATGACCGCCACCTGCTGACCGTTGAAGTCATGGATCACGGTTCCGGGGATCTGTCCGGCCAATCGGCTTTCGGCCGATGCATCCACATTGGCCCCGATGATCGGAAACTGAGCCCCCTGAATGAAGGATGCCAGCTCGGCCGGCCCCTTGTCGAACTCGTGGTTGCCCAGGGTCATCGCGTCGATGCCCATCGGGTTGAGCAGTTCCAGATCGGCCTCGCCATCGTATCGGGTGTAGTAGAGGGTTCCCTGGAGCGCGTCACCAGCATGGAGCATCAAGGTGTTCTCCTCCTGGGCTCGGACCTCCCGGATTCGGGAGATCAGCCGCGGGTATCCGCCAAGGGTCACGTCGGTTTCGAGGCCGTTCAGATCGAGGCTCTCCTTCATCTCCTCCAGGTTGGAATGGGTGTCGTTGAGGTGCATCAGCGTCAGGGGAAAGAGCGGAACCGTTTCCACCGTGTAGAGGGTCGTGGAGCCGCTCACCTCGTTTGCGGCCGCGAACATCGGCGAGTTGCCGGGGCCCTGGGGAATGAAAACCAACCCCTCGGGGCCCAGATCCCCTGCGGTTCCGGCTTCCGGGTCTCCCGCGGGATTCCGGTTGTTGACGTACTCCACGAACATGGGGGAGACCGGGTCCGTCACGTCATAGACCATGATGCCGCCGACCCGCTCCAGGCCGATGAAGGCATAAGTCCGGCCGTTCACTGTGCCAATGGTCACGCCCTCGGGCTCGGGTCCCTTGTCGTCGCTCCGGTCGTCGGCCTCGTTCTCGTCGTTGGTCGCGTTGAAGAGAGCGGGCATTTTGGCCGCTATAATCCGCTCGAACGCGTCTCCGCTGTCGAAGACCCGCTCCAGGCCCGCCCGCGTGGGTTTCCAGATGGTAAAGGATCGGGCTCCGTAGGCATAGAGCGCGTCAAAGTCCCCGTCGCCATCCTCGTCTCCCCGGGTGAGGGTGATCTTGAGGCGGCCCAGGTTGGCCTCATCCTGAAGTTCGGCCGCGTTCGGGAAGGCATCCGGGTCCAGGACCACGTCTGCAATCCGCTCCTCCTCGCTGAACGCGTCGTAGTCCCGGCTGTCCCCTTCGTTTGCGGTGATCAGGTAGGTCTCTCCGCCGGTGCTGTAGGCCGCGATCGCGTCGGGCTGATAGAGGCCGTAGACGGGCCAGTTCCGGATATTGATTCCGCCGTCTTCATTGCTGGCATCCATGCCGCTTCCGCTCTTGCTGAAATCCTTGTATCCCAGGGGATGGATCGCGGTGATCCGGGCTGTCGGGATATCGAGGAACGCGATCGCGTTGTTCTCCTGCAGGCTGATCCAGGCCCTCTTCGAATCCGGGGAGACCGCGATGTACTCCGGCTCCAGATCCTGCGCCACGGTGGCGCTGGGCCCGTAGATGCCGACTCCGGCGGCCCGCAAGGCATCGATCTGCGGGTTGAATTGCAGAAATCCGGCGGTCCGAGCGGTCGCGTTCGATACACCGCCGGAGATGTCGATCACCGTCACCGATCCTTCGGGATCGACGCTGTAGTCGTCGTTGGGCTCCCCTTCGTTGGCCGCTATGACCCATTTTCCGTCCGGGGTGAAGGTGAGCATGTCCGGCAGGGGGCCGGCCGGCACGGACTTGAGAAAATTCCCATCCGAGTCGAAGAAGACCACGCTGCCGGGGGCCTGTTTATCGGTGTTCTCCACGGCCGCCGCGATCACCCCGCCGGAGACGGCCACGCTGTTTGCGGCCGCGCCGTAGGGAGCGATGTCGATGGAAGTCGATCGTGCCGGGGCCGAGGGGTTGGAGATGTCGATCACGTCGATGGCCGCTTCTGCGCCGTTGACCACATAGAGGCGCTGGTTGGAGGGGCAGTAGGCCGCGATTTCGGCCGCGCTTTTGTCGAAGAAGCCGGTGGCATACGTTCCTGCTTCCGAAAGCCGGATGCCGGTTTCACCAATTTCTACAGGCGGTTGAGGGACGGGTTGCTGCTGCGGGGGCGAAGGCTTTGCCGGATCATAGTCGGAATCCGAATCATCGCATCCGGCAAAGAGCATAGCGCCGAAAACAAGCACCATCCAAAAGAACCACCAGACCTTTTTCAATTTCAACTTTTTCCTCTGCATTCGTTACACTCCTGTTTGATTAAAGTTGTCAATCCTGATGGTTCTTTACAGCAGAAATATTAGGCGGGCGTTAGGAAAGTGTTAGAAATTCGTTAAATCATGACTGCTGTCGAACTTCGCCGTCCTCGTCATGTCCGCCTCCTTTGTTTCAATGATAGTTCGGTTCTGATAAGGCTGCCTTTCATGCGGATTTCTCTTTCAGGGAATAGAAATCATCCATCGTGTTCTTCATCTCGTCGATGCTTCGGATGATCACATCCAGGGATTCTTTCACCGGTTCCGGCAGGTTTGGCTCGGCCCGTACCATCTCCGCAACGGCAGCGTTGCAGTTGAGAAGGGTGCGTATCTCGTTTCTGAAGTGAGACAGGAACAGAATCTGCTGCGGGTTTGCACTGTTTTTCCCGAGATCCCGGAAATGCTTCCGACGGGTGGTATCGATCGCGATGCCATCGATGCGGATCAGGATTCCCGCTTCGTCGAAGACCGGCTGAACCGCAAGCTCCAGTATCCTTTCTGTTCCGTCGGAATGGAAGAAGGAGAGTTCCACTGGCCTTTCGTTCAGACCGCAGAAAATAGTGCCGAAGATATTTTCCAGTAGTCGGGCGCTGAAGGGCGTCCACTGCAGCAGATCGATCCAACTGTTTCCGCAGACCGCCTCACGGGGAATGCCGAGGATCTTTTCCGCGCTGGAACTGATATAGATGATTTCCCCGGCGGTCGTCTGTGAAAAGAGCAGCACATGGTCTCCCATATTTTCCACCGGACAGGTTCCCATCTGATAGCACCCCCTTGGGATCTCGGGTCGGGTTTCTGGTAGGATCTCAGATTTACAAAGCAAATGTTTCATCATTGTTCACCTCTTCTGAACGGTTTTGCTGCTTCATCGATAAGGTCTCTGGATTCGGATGCAGGGCATGAGCCTTTGGAACCCTGTTATCAGTTTATTTAGCAGAAGAATGTTAGGATTTTATGAGAGAAAAGTTATTTTTTGATGAAAAACGATCTTTGCAGATGATTGTGATAGAATCGGATAAAGAGGAGGTTAAGAAATGGAATAACAGATGATCTGATCAGCCGCGGTATTCCTGAAGATCAGATCATCCTTTCCTACATGCCGGATACGGAAACCGCCTGAGGAATCGGGGCGGCTCCGAATGTCCCTGGCTTTTTAATCGTTTGAAGAATCGGGCTCGGTTCCGGGTGCGTACTCAGGGGTTTCGACCTTCGGCTCCTCGCAACTGATCCTGAACTCCCGCTCATCCTCCTCCTC
>JAABSZ010000037.1:0-396 GCA_011390135.1 Desulfobacteraceae bacterium
ATTTCCAGCTTCTGCTTCCCCTTCTCCTCGGCCGCCTCGATCGCCACTTCAACAGTGCCGCCGGGCCTCAGGGTAACAAACTCGTCCCCGTCCTGGATGCAGACGGTTCCCTCTTTGAAGGAGCTGATCAGATCCTGCAGGATCTCGCCAGCGGTTTCGGCCGTCATCTCTCTTTTGATATTCAATTCTTTTTTCTTCATGATCGTTTCCTTATCATTATTGAGCTTTGGATTGTTGTCCCGATTGACATAATAGGTCTGCTTTTCGCCTTCCGCGTCCCCGTTCTCTTTATTAACTTCGGATCCATCGCCTTCCCCGGTTTCAGCATCATGGGCCTCGGTCGTTTCGGGCTCGGTTCCGGGCGCGTAGTCAGGGGTTTCGATCTTCGGCTCCTCG
>JAABSZ010000038.1:0-24040 GCA_011390135.1 Desulfobacteraceae bacterium
CTTCATCTCCATGCATCAGGACGGCCGGACCCTCTATCCCGGCTCCGGGTTCCTCAACGAGTTCGGCGGGCCGTCCGCGGCCGGAACCACCATCAATATCCCGCTGCCGCCCCTCACCTCGGAGGAGGGCTTTCTCTACACCATCAACGAAATGGTTTTGCCCATTCTGGAGGATTTCAAGCCGGATCTCATCATCAACTCCGCAGGCCAGGACAACCACTATTCGGACCCGATCACCAACATGAACTTCTCGGCACAAGGGTATGCACAGCTCACCTCCCTGCTCAACCCGGACATCGCGGTTCTCGAAGGGGGATATGCCATCGAAGGGGCCCTGCCCTACGTCAATCTCGGCATCGTATTGGCCCTGGCCGGCATCGACTACAGCCGGGTGACGGAGCCCGACTATCGGCCGGAGAAGATCCGGCAGGGGCAGGATGTATCCCGCTATATCGAACGCCTGGGAAAGAAGGTGATGACGGCCTGGAATGACCGGGAGAAGATCCGGGGGGAGATGATGGCGGGAAAGGAGTATGACGAACGGAGCCGCAACATCTTCTATGACACGGATCACATCTTCGAACGGCAGAAGGATAAAATCCGCATATGTCCCGACTGCAGCGGCGTGCTTCGCATCGACTCCTCTTCGGACAGAGGGATGAAGCTGCTGGGGGTCCAGATTCCGCGGAAAGCCTGCGACGCATGTAAAGAGATCGGCTATGAGTGGTTTGCATCCGCGCCAAAGGGATATGATGTGGTCTTTCTCCAGGACCGGCCCGAGGATCAGTACAAAAGGAAGCGCACCTGACCTGCCGGTTCATGTCCTCGGAAACAACGCAAAAAACCGGTAACGGGGGTTAAATGTCCCGGCGGGAATGTCTGAGCATCCGGGCATCCCTCATCTCAGCAATCCGCAGATTCTTCGATGCCAGCGGATTTCTGGAGGTGGAGACACCGTTGCGGATACCGGCCCCTCTTCCGGAAGCCCATATCGATGCGGTCCCCGCAGACGGTTGGTTTCTTCACACCTCCCCTGAATCCTGTATGAAACAGATGCTGGCCGCGGGATACCCCAAAATCTACCAGATCTGCCGATGCTTTCGGAAGGGGGAGCGGGGAAGTCGCCATCTGCCGGAGTTCACCCTTCTGGAATGGTACTTTGCCGGCGGCGGCTATATGGAGATGATGGAAGAGTGTGAGGCATTGATTCTATCGATTGCCGATGCCCTGGGGCAGGGTGAGATCCTCCATTATCAGGGGCAGAAGATCCGGTTGAACGCGCCGTGGCCCCGGATGACGGTGCGGGAGGCATTTTTACAATATACCGACACCACCGCGGATGCCGCGATGGTTGCCGGAGATTTCGATCAGAGGATCGGGTTGGAAATCGAGCCTAATCTGGGCCTCCGGCAACCCCTTTTTCTCTATGATTATCCGGCAGAGGCCGGCGCACTGGCCAGAAAAAAACCGGATGACCCGTCAGTTGCAGAACGGTTCGAACTCTACATTGCGGGGCTGGAGATCTGCAATGCCTTTACGGAGCTGACCGATCCCGCAGAACAGGAGATCCGTTTCCGAAAGGAGGCGGAGGCGCGGAACAGAAGAGGCCGGAAATCCTATCCCTGGCCCGATCGTTTTTTAACGGCCCTTTCCCGGATGCCCCCTTCCACCGGCAATGCTCTGGGCATCGACCGGCTTGTGATGCTATTTGCCGGCACCGCAGCCATCGACGATGTGGTGGCTTTCACTCCGGAGGAACTGTAGCCTGCGCCTTTCCTCTTCCTCTCCCCGCTTTCGCCCTACCCCTTTTTCCTCGTCAGCCGAAACGGCAGGTTGTGCCGCTGCCGCTTCTCATACTTCCAGGAGTGGAGCTTTTCCATGTAGATATCGGCAGTTATTTTAGGATCAAGATTGAGAAACTGCGCGTAGCTCTTGACGAAACCCTTTACATAGACTTCGGGCGGAAGGGCTTCAAACTCCTCATTTTCCAGGTCTTCCAAGGTCTTAATCCGGATTTTGGTCTCCCGATAGATCTCTTCTAAATTCACCCCAAGACGCTCCCGGACCTCTTTTAAGGTCTGTCCGGTGAAATCGGCCGCTTCAGCAGAATCCTTTTCCGTGGTCTTGGAGAGGATCTCCGGGCCATCCGCTTCCGTATCCCCAGGAACATTCCCGGCTTCGATTCGTCCCTCTGTTTCTTCTTGGGGATGCTCTATAATTTTATCTTCCTCAACGCTCATCAACCATCCGTCTCCTGACCCGCGGCAGAGAACTGCGGGCGTTGTCGTTTTTTTTAGATACACTTTTTCCAATCCTATATACGCCCAACCGGCCATCGGATACAAGAGAATAGTGCGCCATGCCCAAAAAATCAGCCGGAGAAGGCGGCCGATACGATCGCCTTTGCCTCCTGTTGAATCCAGCGGAGATGCTCTTCTCCTTTGAAACTTTCGGTATAGATCTTATAGACATCCTCGGTTCCGGAAGGGCGTGCGGCAAACCAGCCGTTTTGGGCCGTCACCTTCAGCCCGCCGATGGGGGCCCCGTTTCCGGGGGCATGGGTGAGTCTCTCCAGGATCGGCTCACCAGCCAGGGACTCGGCCTTGACCCGATCCGGTGAGAGGTTTTTCAGGGCATTCTTCTGCTCCGGGGTTGCCGGCGCATCGAGCCGTTCATAGATCGGGCTTCCGAATTGCTCCGTCAATTTACGGTAAAGGATGCCGGGGTCATCTCCGGTCTTTGCCGTAATTTCGGCAGCCAGAAGATCCAAGATGATCCCGTCCTTGTCCGTAGTCCAGACCGTGCCGTCCTTCCGGAGAAAAGAGGCTCCCGCGCTCTCCTCTCCGCCAAAGCCGCAGGTTCCCCCCAGCAGCCCCTCCACGAACCATTTGAATCCGACCGGAACCTCCAAAAGCTTCCGGTTCAGGTGATGGGCCACCCTGTCGATCATGGCGCTGCTCACCAGGGTCTTTCCGACTGCGGCCTCCTTTGGCCAGTCGGGCCGGTTGTCAAAGAGATAGAGAATCGCGACCCCAAGGTAATGGTTCGGGTTCATCAGTCCCACGCTCGGGGTAACGATCCCGTGCCGGTCCGCATCCGCGTCGTTTCCGAACGCGATGTCGTATTTATCCTTCAAATCGATCAGGCCGGCCATTGCATAGGGGGAGGAGCAGTCCATACGGATCTTGCCGTCCTTGTCCACGGTCATGAAGGAGAAGGTCGGGTCCACGGCCGGATTGACAAGGTCGATATCGAGGCCGTAATGCTCCGCGATCGGCTCCCAATAGGCGACGCAGGAGCCGCCCATGGGATCGACGCCGATCCGAATCTTTTCCCCGGCAATGGCTTCGACATCGATGACATTTTTCAAATCGGCCACATAGGGGCGCACATAATCGTACAATTCGATGAATTCCGAATGAAGCGCCTTTTCCAAAGGCATCCGCCGGACCTCCTGTAGTCCATTTTCCATGATCTCGTTTGCCCGGTCTTCGATCCACCGGGTAATCTCCGTATCAGCCGGCCCTCCGGTGGGCGGGTTGTACTTGATCCCGCCATCCTCGGGCGGATTGTGGGACGGGGTGATGACGATGCCGTCGGACAGGCCGCTGTCGCGGTTTCGGTTGTAAGTGAGTATGGCATGGGAGATGACCGGCGTCGGGGTATAACCATCCCCCTGTTGAATCAGGGTATGCACCCCGTTTGCCGCCAGCACCTCGACGGCAGTTCTGTGGCTCGGCTCCGAAAGGGCATGGGTATCCTTTCCCAGAAAAAGAGGGCCGCAGATCTTGTTCGTCTTCCGATACTCGCAGATCGCCTGTGTGGTGGCAAGAATGTGGGCTTCATTGAAACTGTTCTTGAAAGCGGAGCCCCGATGTCCGGATGTGCCGAAGGCGACCCGCTGAAAAGGATCGGAGGTTTCGGGTCTGCCGGTATAATAGGCGCTGACCAGTTGCGGGATATTCACGAGAAGAGAACGGGGTGCGGGTTTGCCGGCCAATTCATGCAGCGACATCAGTAAACCTCCTTGGTACTTGATCGATTGTTTGCGTTTAAAGCCATCACTTTTGAGGATACCATATTCGGGCCTCTGATGAAAAAGGGAAACCAAAATACCTCGCCTTTCCAAAGATTATACAGCATTTGCCGTATGGTCTCCAAAGGGGAAAAACCCTAAGATAAAGCAGAAAGAAAGGAGTGAAATCATCATGTTTGTCTTCTTTTCCAACAGACTCGGATGTCTGGGTTCCATCGCCGTCTCCATTGTGTTGACGGTGGTGCTGATGCTCTTTTTTGGAATCCTTTAAAAAAACAATCAATAATGATGAGGAGGTCTCAAATGCCGGTACGGAATGCAAACGCGGAATGGAAGGGAAAGCTTCAGGATGGCCGAGGAACCATGAAGCTGGGCAGCGGCGCTTTCAAAGGGGAGTACTCCTTTAAAACCCGGTTCCAGGATAAGCCCGGAACCAACCCGGAGGAGCTGATCGCCGCGGCTCATGCCGGCTGCTTCTCGATGGCGCTTTCCCTGTTTCTGGAAAAGGCCGGATATACCGCGGAATCGATCAAAACCGATGCCAAGGTTCATATCGAGCAGGTCGGCGAGGGCTTC
This sequence comes from Desulfobacteraceae bacterium, assembly GCA_011390135.1. Lineage (GTDB taxonomy): Bacteria > Desulfobacterota > Desulfobacteria > Desulfobacterales > JAABSP01 > JAABSP01. The sequence continues at coordinate 4,613 of JAABSZ010000038.1, forward strand.
AAGATCACCCGGATCGACCTGATTACCGAGGGCCAGGTTCCGGGGATCGATGCGGCCGGGTTTGAGGAACAGGCGGAGACCGCAAAGGAGGAGTGTCCGGTCTCCCAGGCCCTGGCCGGAACCGAGATCACTCTTCAGGCGAAGCTCGTTACCTGATCAACGCCCTCGACGGGTCCTGAGGGAACGATCGCCCCCCGAAAGTCCCCAAGGATTCTGGCATAAAAGGAAAGATACTGGCGGGCCAGCCATTCCGCGGCCTCTTTTCGGCTCCTCTTTTTGGCGGCCTGCCCTCTTTCCAAAGCGATCGGCACAACCGCGTTGAACTCTCCGTATTGAACCTTCAGCGCGGAGAGAATCGCCTTTGTGGGTGCGGTGACACAGTTTGCCGAAAGCAGCCCCCGAATCACGGCCTTTCGATACCGCTCCCAATGGTTCTTCTTCCGCGGCTTCATCCCGGCCCCAGATTCGGTGTGGGGGCAGTGATGCCCCACCAGCAGAATCGGCGCATTCCAGGGAAGTGCAGCATGGACATAACCGTTCAGGTGGATCAGATCCGGCAGCGTCATCACCTCGAGATTGAGCAGCCATTGCCCCGCCAAATCCTGATCCTTCAGAGAAAATGCCTCCCAATCCTGCTTGAAATGGCTCTCATAGACCTCAACATTCTTCCATCTCCGGATGTTTGAGCGCTGCCGGTTATTCAGATTCCCGCCGAAAGTCGCCAGAACCACTTCCACCCCAAAGACGTCCAGCGCGGATACCAGCTCCCGGACATAGCGCCAGATATTCTCCTCAACCCCGGCCGTCATCAAAACCTTTCGGACCTCTAACACCACTTTTTTCATCTCTCCCCCTTTGATTGCATTCCATTATATCGAATTGAATCGACCATTGTCATCTTCTTTTATTCAGGAGGCGGAGACAATAGAATCCTTTCCCCATTTTGAAATACGGTTTTCCGTATCCGGCAAAGGTCCTGGAAATTTTTCTACTCGATCTGTGAAGGGAATATAAGGGTAACACCCCATTTACGCAGACCCTTCTTTTCCCATACGATATTCCCATATGGAAGATAAGGAAGAAAAAGAAATGTTTTTTGTTTTTTCAACTCGAATAAATATCGAATTCCGGTAAGGAGGTGATGGGCTACAGACGATCGGCAAAAGAGTTGATTCAAACTGATTCCAACCCCAAAAAAACGGTAAGGAGGAAACCCATGAAAAAAATGAGTCTGGCGGTGATCGCACTGTCGATAATTGCCCTGGCCGCGTGGCTGGCGGTTCCGGGGGCAGCATTTGCCCAGGGTTATGGCTACGATATGGACTATGGCACCGGCTATGAGTATGAGCCCGGAGAAGGGACTCATGAGGAGGAGTGGTACGATCCCAGCGACTGGTTCGACAACGATGACACCATCGACTATGAGAACGACTGGTACGACTATACCTACAACTATCCGGATAACTACACCTATGACTACGATTATCCGGGAGATGAGATCACCCCTTACAGCGATCTCGATTACGGCTGGCATTACGACTATTATACAGACAGTTGGTTCAATGAAACCGAAGATCAATTCGATGTATGGTACGATTAACAGATCCATTTTCAATCGGAAACCCCATATATGGTCTTATACCATTCAACCCAATCGAAAAAGCTTCAGTATAAGGAGAGGATCATGAAGAAACTGACAAACGCGATGATCCGTCATCATCTCATCACCATTGCCGTGGTATTTGCCGCGGCGCTGACCCTCGCCATTTCCGCGCCCGCATCCGCTCAGCAGTACAGCGGAGATCAGGGCAGCACCTTCCAGGACAAAGATTACGATTTCAACTACAGAGAGAAAACGGGCGGCAGCAGATCCTCCCGCTATTCTCCTAAAGATCAGGAATCTTCGTCCGACAGGGAGTATGATTACAACTATGATCGTGCTGCAGACGATGATTATGACTGGCGTTATCGTGAGAATTACGGCGGCAGCAGAGAAGGGCGTTATATGCCGGACGGCCAGAGAAGAGGACCGGAGCCTGGAACCTACTCCCGCCAGGGAATGGGCGCAGATGATGATTATGACTGGCGCTATCGGGAGAGATCCGGCGGCAGCAGAGAGCAGCGCTATATGCCCCGCGGGGATCAGCGCCAGGGACAGGGACAGCAGGAGGAATGGAGCTTCTTTGACGGGGAACAGGACCGCAGAGGTCAAATGACGCGTCGGGGATATACCGGCGGCAGCAGAGACCAGCGCTATTCCCCCCGTCAGGAAAGCTATGACAGCACCCAAAGAGCTTACAATTATCAGTCCGCAGGGGATAGAACCGGCGGCAGCAGAGATCAGCGCTATACCCCCCGTCAGGAAAGCTATGACCGCACCCAGAGAGATTACAACTATCAGTCCGCAGGAGAGCGCACCGGCGGCAGCAGAAGTCAGCGATTCTCTCCGCAGCAGCAGGCCCGGCAGCAGGGCCAGTGGAAGCTGACCCCCGAGGGCTGGGTCCGGATCGGCTATGATCTGGACGACGACGGAAACTTCGACACTTATGAATACATCTCCTACTACGATCTGAAAAAGGCCCGGGAGAGCAGCGAACAGAAGATGCGCGCCAAGAAGGGCCAAAGAGATTTCAGCAGAGCCTATTTCGATACACGGCAGAACCAGAGAAAGGGGCGAAGCCAGTCTCAGCAGCAGGCCGGAAGCGGCCAGGGACAGGATCAGGGTCAGGGTCAGGAAATGAGCCTGAGCCAGTCCCGGCAGGCAGGAGAACGCTGGAAGTTCGACCGCATCCAGGGAACCATCAAGGAGATGAAGAGCGTCGATCTCACCAGTATGGATGAGCCCCATTCGGTTGCAAGGATGAAGCTGGAAAACGGCCGGATGGCCAAGGTCGATCTGGGCCCCCAGCGGAAGGTGGAGGAATACAAGCTCAAGACCGGGGACACCCTCATCATCTTCGGCACCTCCGGACGGATCAATGACAAGCCCATGCTGATGGCACACTGGATCGAATACGACAACCGCGTCGTCTCCATCCGGCGTCCCCAGGACAAGAACATGCGCCGGTACAAGGCCGAGGTGGTCAAGACCAAGGAGACCAATGTCAGAGACAGCGCCAACCTTCTCATGGCCCGGGTAAAATTCGAAGACGGCCGGACCACCATCGTCAACCTGGGACCCTCCGATACCCTCAAGGCTTACAACGTCAAGCCGGGTGTGAAGATCGACATGCTGACCCGCCCTGTCAACATCGACGGGAAAAGAGCCCTCGTTGCAGAGCAGTTGATGATCGGAGACAAGGTGGTCGATATCAATTGGAAAAAGGTCAAAAACCTTCCCAAGAAGTAATTCCAGAGCGGAATAGAGCTTCATCTGGGATCCCGCGGATCTGATCTCCCATTGGAGGTAGGATCAAAACAGCAGAAAGGGACTGATGAAGCCAGAGATCGATGAGGGCGCGCCCAGGATGAGAATTCTTTGACGCGCCCTTTATTTTCCCGCAATGCTTCTAAAGCCGAATTCTTTTATAACTGCAGTGATGCTCTCCCGGTAAACCGTAGTTCCTGATGCAAAAATAGGGTCTTTTCCCCACTTTCCATCTCTTCACGGCAAGATTATCTTTAAAAGGTGAAAAGATTCATTTTCGTTTTCGACATTCGATGGGATGTCCGAGCGGAAGAAATAAAGGGAGAGAATATCTCTTCCGAACCGTCAGCAAAAGGAGTGAAACCATGAAAAAAAATGTTCGCAGACTGACCAAGAGCCTGATCTTAGCCTCCGCCCTGGTTATCGGGCTTTCCTTTTCCGCGGCAGCGGAAGATGATGATTTCAACCGCAGATATACAAGCCCGGATCAGGAAAGGTCCTATGATTACAACTACCGGGGAAATACCGGGGGAGATCGGGATCATCGGTACATGCCGAGCCGGGAATTCCACAACAGAGGCATGGACAGAGATTATCGCGGCAACCGCGGCTATTATGATGACGAGCGGGAATATGATTACAACTACCGGGATAATACCGGCGGCAGCATGGATAACCGGTATATGCCGCGTGATGAGCAGCGACAAGACCGCATGATGAACGGAATATGAATCGGAACATGAATCGGAACATGGATCAGAATATGAATCGCGGATATTACGATGAGCGGGACGACTATGATTACAACTACCGGGGTAATACCGGCGGTTCCCGAGATTCCAGATTCGGCCCCGAGGAGAGGCAGTAATCCGGCAGAAATCTACAGAGAGGCTATTTTGAAGAAGGCCGGTAAAACAGAAGCCATTTATCCACAAAAGATATTTTAAGACAAGGGAGGCCGGAACCAGCAAGTCCGGCACTCCCTTTTTTTACGCCTATACTCCTTTCCGCCTATACTCCTTCCTCGGGGTCAGCAGAGCATAATCGATCCCGTACCAGGTCCCTGTTGCAATCATCCAAAATGATACCATTCTCCTAATCATCTGCATCATCTCCTCTTTCTGTTTTTTTCTGCGGTTTTTGGTTTTTGATCCCGCTCTCTTTTCCAAAAGCGGTCTTCCTGGAAGATTTTATTCTTCTCACAGCTTATTTTTCTCATAAAATTGATACCGCGGGATGTCAAACCCGCATTTCCGGCCTCCTTCTTTGAAACCGGCTTTGGAACCGCCGGCGGATCGTCGAACTGTTCAAAGCGGATCGTCGAACTGTTCAAATCGGGGGAACTGAAGGCTTGCAATGGAAAGACATTCATGTATAATTCTGAAAGTCTTGAAAACAGAGGATGGGTGAAGATGAAAACCGGCAATATCCCCGCATCAGAGAACGAGACCCTTACCGGGGGCATAAAGATCAGAGCCGACGGCTCGATCTCACGGCCGAAGCCGTCGGAAATCCGGGAAGCTGAGATATGGAAGGCCGGGGATCTCATCGACGGCCGATATGAAGTGAAGGAGATCATCGGCAGGGGCGGAATGGGGGTCGTCTATCGGTTCTTTCATCGGGAGTGGAACACCTCTATGGGGGTAAAAGTGCTTCTCCCCACCCTGGTTGCCGATGAGATATCCAAGAAGCGATTCATCCGGGAGGCCCAGACCTGGATCGATCTGGGCATGCATCCCAACATCGTCCAGTGCTGGTATGTCCGGGAGATCGAGGGGCTGCTGCTCCTTTTTCTCGAGTACATTCAAGAGGGAAGCCTCAAAAAATGGTGCTTTACCCACGGCGTGAAACCGGGGGACTGGCCCAAGATCATCGACCTGGCCATTCAGGCCAGCGACGGCCTGGGATATGCCCATGAACAGGGCCTGGTGCATCGGGATGTCAAGCCGGCCAACCTGATGATGGCACAAGGGGGCCGGCTCTGCGTTACCGACTTCGGCCTCGTCAAGGTCGCCAGTCTCACGGATATCCGGGGCGGAATGAATTTTTCCGATACCAGCGGAAATGCCTTCACCCTCACAACGGCCGATTCGGGAATGGGAACGCCCGAATACGCGGCCCCGGAGCAGTGGACCGATGCAAAGGATGTGGACGGCAGGGCAGATATCTACGGCCTCGGCATCATCCTCTTTGAACTATGCTGCGGAAGAAGGCCATTTGACAGCGGGGATCACAAGGAGCCTGCCCATGTGCTTATCGGAAGGCATCTCTCCAAAGCCCCCCCGGACCCGGTGAAACTGCAGCCGTATCTTCCGAAACCGCTGGCGCAATTGATTCTCGATTCCCTGGCCAAGGACCCGGAAGAGCGCCCCGAAACCATGCTCGCCCTCCGTGAAGCCCTTTGTCGGATCTATGAAACCGTCACAGGAAAAAGCTATCCCAGGGCCAGACCCGTATCTGCGGACCTTCGGGCCGATTCATTGAACAACAAGGCCGTCTCTCTCTGGGATCTAAATCAGAAAAAGGAGGCGATCACGGTCTTCAAAAAAGCCATCGAGGTCGATCCGAGACACCTGGAAGCCACCGGGAATCTGGGCTTTATCGAATGGAGCAGGTCCGGAATTACCGATTATGGCTTTCTCGAGCGGCTTCGGGGGTTGGAAAATGTTCACGCCGGCAGAGCGCTCTACTGGAGAACCCTGGGTGAGATTCACCTCTGTAGAAGATCAGCGGATGAAGCCGTACAAGCCCTTGTAAAGGCAGCAGAACTGCAGCCGGATGATCCATTGAACCGCCAACTGCTCTCCAAAGCAAGGAGAGAGGCCGGTTCCGAGGACCGGCATATCCGAACCATCCGCAACATTGGCGTTACGGCCCGGCCGGCCGGGCTGGGATTCTGTCAGGATGGGGAATCATTCATCTCCGGCAGTAGTGCGGGTCTCGATTACTGGCAGAAGACTTCGGGCCATCCCACGCCCTTCCAGGGGCGATTTCGCTCGAATGAAATCGACTGTATCGCGGTAAATCCATCGCTGGATCTCTCTGTTTCCGGCAACAGAGACAATACCATCCGGCTTTGGGACGTCAAAGCCAAAGAATGCATCCGAATCTGGAAAGCGCATCAGAACGGGATCAATTGCATCTCTTTTGTATCCGAAACCCCTCAGGTGCTTTCCGGAGGTTCGGACGGGACATTGCGGCTCTGGTGGAATGAGCGGAACAGAACCTTTTCCCATCTCTTCGAAACCGCTGGAAGCCCCATCACCTGCATTGCGATGATCCCGGACGGAAAAGCCTTCATTTCCGGGAGCTTCCTTCCGGAACTGCTGCTGTGGGATCTTGAGACGAAAAAGGTCATCAGCGCCTTTCAGGGCCATACCGAGCCCGTTACCGCGATTGCGGCGCTGCCGGACGGGAAATGTTTCATATCCGGAAGCCGTGGGGGAAACCTGCGGTTATGGGAAATTGCATCGGGAAAATGTCTGCGGGTTATGGCAGGAAATGCCGATGAGATCATAGCCATTGTGGTCAGCCCCGACGGGAAATACATGGTTTCCGGGGGGAAGGACAATACACTGCGGCTTTTGAGCCTCGACTCGGGTGTTTGCCTTCGGACCATAGTGGGCCACTTCGGGCCGATCCGGGCCCTCGCCTACAGTTCCCAAAGCCGCTGTCTGATTTCCGGGGGTGAAGACAAGACCATCCGGATCTGGAATATCGGCTTCGATCAGTGGTCGATCCCCTTATCTTTGTCCATATCGGAGATCAAGGGGTTCCAGGATGTCGTAAAAGAGCAGGAAAAGGCCAAACAACTTTTGCGTCAGGCCGAAGCGGACCTCCTGCAGGGCAGGGTTTCGGAAGCTGTGGAGGGGCTGCGTGCGGTAAAGCGGATACCGGGGTTTGAAAGAGACCTGAAATCTCTTTCCCTCTGGAACGAGGCCGCTCTGAGCTGTGCCCGGACCCGGCTGATCACGGCCTGGCCTCTCAGGATTTTTCAAATCCACAAGCGTGGAGTGAACACGCTCCATTTCAGCCCCGACGGCAGATATGGACTTTCCGCAGGCGTCGATGGCGCGGTAAAGCTGATTGATCCGGCCGCGGGAAAAGTTCTGCAGACCTTTTCAGGCCATTCCGAGGCTGCAACATCCGCGACATTCTCGCGGGACGGAAAATATCTGCTTTCCGGAAGCGCGGACAGGACCATGCGGCTCTGGTCCGTCAAAACGGGCAAATGCGAATTCATCTTTTCAGATCACCAGGGGCCGGTAACAGAGGCGATCTTCTGTCCGGACGGCAGGACAGCCCTCTCCGTGGAAACCGGAGGGGCATCAGGCGCCCCGGCTTTGGCCGGATCGATCCTCCGGCTCTGGGATATCGGGAAAAAGAAAGTTCTGCACACCTTGGCCGGCTCTGCCTGCGCCATTACCTGCGCCGCGGTTACCCCGGACAATTCCTGCGTCATTACCGGGGGCAGGGATTTTGCATTGCGGCTCTGGGACCTCCCCACCGGAGAATGCCTTAGGACCCTGGAAGGCCATACCGATGCAGTTACCTCGATTGCGGTCACACCGGAAGGAGAGATTGCCCTTTCGGCCGGCCTGGACGGAACCCTGCGGCTCTGGGAGCTTTCAACAGGAAAGGAGGCCAAGATCTTCAAGCCCAATATCGGGCCCATCACGGCCCTTTCCATCTGCGACAACGGAAGGATCGGAGTCGTTTCCGGCGGGGAAGCGGTCCGGGTGATCAAGCTGGCTGCCGGGGCAAGCCTGAAATTGAAGATCATCCCCGATATCTACCCGGATATCTTTTTCCCCCGGATGGAAGGACATACAAGGCGGATCAACAGCGTTGCCATCTCCCCGGACGGACGCTTTGTCCTCTCGGGCGGCATGGATAAATCGGTTTGGCTCTGGGAGCTGGAATGGGATCTGGAACCGGGCGGCACCGGAGATGCTCTCCACAAGGTCTATGAAGAACACCTGGAAGATGAGGGGGGGCGGATGAGCCAGACCATGGAGATCAACCCCATCGAGATGCTGGCGGACCAGACCTTGAACCGGATCGGCGCATTCGGACAGAGAACCCGATCCATTCTCTCTCCGGCAAAAATGGTTCGGGGGCTGGTCGATAAATTCTTGCAGATGTCTTCCCTTTGGTATATCTTCCTCTTGCTGCTGCTTTTGAATCTCGGCATTTGGGCGATAATATGGTGGATGCGATAATGCCGGAATCGACCTCAGCGCCAGGAAGAACCGATGAAGATCCGAATTGAAGTATTGGAAGGCCCTGCCCGGGGAAAGATATTTGCCTTTGACCGGCCCGAATGTTTTCTCTGCGGCCGCGCAGCAGATGCCCAGATATCACTGTCCGACGATCCCTTTGTCTCCCGCCACCATTTCCTCATTGAAATCGCTCCGCGGGAATGTCGGCTTTCGGATCTCGGGAGCAAGAACGGGGTTTTCGTCAACGATGTCCGCTATGGCGGCAGAAGCCCCCTGGAGCCGGGGGCGCTGCAGGCGGAAAACGGCGCAAAAGAGACCCTGCTGCAGGATGGGGATGAGATCATTCTCGGGGATACGGTGATGCAGTACACGGTGGTACAGGAAACGTACCCGGAGGAGGGTTTTGAAGAAGATCCCATGGCGCTGCTCAAGTCATTGCTGACCCAGGCAGATTCACCGGCATCAGATGGATCTTTTGAAAGTTTTAAGGGATACAGGGTCATCCGGGAGATCGGCAGGGGCGGCATGGGAACCGTTTACAAAGCCGTGGATGAGAAAACAGAAGCGTATGTGGCCATTAAAACCATGCTGCCTCAGGCGGCTCTGGACGAGATGAACCGGAAGTTCTTTCAAAGGGAGATTGAAATAACCCGCAGGCTCGATCACCCCAATATTGCCCGTCTGATCGATCACGGATATACCGGAAAGACTTTTTATCTGGTTTTGGAATATGTGGATGGCACGGATCTGGAAAGCTTCATGAGAATCAAGGGAAAGCGGCTCGATCTCGATGAGGCCGCATCCATCATGCTCTCCGTCAGCGCAGGTCTTGCTTATGCCCATCGGGCCGAAATCGAACTGGATGCCGGCCCCAAAGGGAAACAGCGGGTTTCGGGGATTGTCCATCGGGATCTGAAGCCCCAGAACATTCTCATGGCAAAAGAGCGGGGCCGGTGGCTGCCTAAGATCGTCGATTTCGGTCTCTCCAAAAGTTTCGAACTGGCCGGGCTCTCCCATATGACCCGGGCCGGCCAGATTGCGGGAACCCCGATCTACTGGCCCCGGGAGCAGATCACCCATTACCGGTATCTCAATGCCGCATCGGATGTCTTCTCCCTGGCTGCGATCTTCTATGAGATGCTGACCGGGGCCTGGGTGCGGGAGGGGTTCTCCGAGATGCTCGAAGCCTGCCGCCTGCAGAAGCGCTCACCCGGGATTGCCGATTTCATGCGGATCATCGTGAAAAACGGGGTCATACCGATTCAAAACCGGAATCCGAAGATCCCGAAGCCGATCGCCGCTGTGATCAACCGGGCATTGACAGAAGCGGAGATCCCGCAGGATGAACAGATGATGCGGAGGGTTCTGGAGGAGAGCCGGTACAACGATGCCGCAGCTTTTCAAAATGCGCTGGCTGCAGCGTTCAAAAGATCGGGGGTGACGCTGTGAAGAACTACTCGGTCGGGATTTCCGTGGTTCTGGAATATGCGAAGATGAAGGCAAAATCGGAATCCCTCTCCTTTCTGCTGCCGGAGCACCTCTGGGAGAGTCTGGTCTGGTTCTCCCGGTTGTCCGAACCGTCGCTGCTGAAAATGATCCGGGGAAGCCGGAAGAGCATCGCCCTCCTCTCGAATGAAATCCAACGGCTCCGAAACCTTTTGAAAGCCGGGAAGCCGGATTTGAGGGCAGATGAGCGGCAATGGCGCAATCAGATCTTTGCAAGCAAATCTTCCGGTGATCCCAAGGCGAAATCCCGGGAAAATACAAGGCTCTTTTCCGAGGCAAAAGGGCTTGCCGATGCCGAGAATAAGCCTCTTGCCGATACCACCCATCTGGCCAGAATCCTGATGCGGGATGCGCCCTTTCTCCGGAACCGAACCGATCCCATTACGGAAAGGGATGCCCTTCTCTTTCGGTGGGGCCGCGATCTTTCAGCCGCTCCCCTCTCCCCGGTTTCGGACCGAAAAACCGAGATCGGGATGCTGGCCCGGGCCCTGGTTCAGAAGCAGCGGTCAAGTGCCATTCTTGCCGGAGAAGCGGGGGTAGGCAAAACCGCCATCGTTTACGGCCTGGCCCGGAAGCTCAGTTCCCCCGGCTGCCCCCCGGCATTCAGGAACCGGAAGATCATCGAAATTTCGATGGATAACCTTCTTTCAGATACTTCGGATGCAGATGCGTTCAAAGCACGACTGGAAAAGATTCTGGATGCGGCCCAGGCCGATCAAAACCTGATCCTCTTTCTGGATGAATTCGAATGCTGCCTCGCGGAAGCGGCCTTCGGAGCGGCAGCAGAATCGGTTCTCAAGTCTGCCCTGTCCCGGCGGGAGATCCATCTGATAGTCGGGATAACCGCGCGGGCCTATGAAGATCTCTGGAAGAAAGATGCCTTCATTGCCAAACATTTCGAAGTGATATGGGTGGAAGAGCCCTCAAGGGAGGAGACATCTGAAATCATCGCCGGCATCAAAAACGAGCTTGAGTCCCACCACCATCTGACCATTTCACGGGCCGCGGTCGATGCATCCATCGATCTCTCCATCCGATTCCTGCCCAAGGGCCGGCTGCCCCAAAAGGCGATTCAACTGATCGATCATGCCTGTGCAAAGCGCTCTTTGGAGACCTTTTCCATTACCGCGAGCACCGGCGGAACCGCGAATTTGGCAGAGGCCGAAGCCGATGTCTCTGTGGAGCGCTCAGATATCATCCAGGTGCTTTCCCAACTGGTGCAGGCGCCGTTTGAGCTGATCGCGGCCGATGAGCAGAAGCGGCTGAGCATACTGGAAGTCTATTTGACGAAGCGGGTTCCCGGGCAGGCCCGTGCCATGAAAAGGATCTCCGATGTCTTCCGGATCGCATATCCCGGCAGAAATCCGGGTGGGGGAACCTATCCTTCCTTTCTGTTCCGGGGGCCTTTGGATTCGGAAAAGGCCGAAACTGCAAAGGCCCTGTCTGAATTTCTTTTCGGCGATTCCAAAAGGCTTATCCAGGTCAATCTGCCCTGTTCCGATCTCAGAGCGGCCGAGGTCTTTGCGGCATCCTTGAGAGACTGCACCGCGTCCGTGGTTCTGTTCCACCATATTGAAATGGCCGATCCTGACGGCGTCAACCTTCTGCTGCAGATCCTGGAAAACCGGCAGGTCCGTGATGCCGATAACCGGAGGGTCTATTTCGGGGAGGCCCTGCTCATCTTTACCACTGATCCGTCCGGTCCCGGCGCCGATGCGGTTCTACAGCAGGGGCTTTTTCCTAAGCTTCTGGACAGGATCGAACAGATCATCGATTTCAGGGGAAAGGATCTGCCGTCCCAAGATCCCAAAGACGAGATCCTCTACTCTATGATGCCCGCTGCTCCGAACCTGGATGCGGCCCTGCTGGTGCTGGATCTTGTGCAGTCCACAGACCTGGTGCAGAACTCCGGGGATACGGTCTTTACGAACCTGATCGGCAGAATCTACAAAATCTTCCGGAAGGACAGTTCCGCATCGGATCTGATCTTTTTGAAATGCACCGGAGACGGGTTTCTGGGGGTGTACCGGAATATCGACGCGGCCCTTTCGGCCGCGGCCATCTTTCTGGGCAGGAAGGCGCTGCCGGGGCTCTCCTATCGAATGGCGCTTCACTGGGGAACGGTAAAAACGGGACCCGGCGGCGACCCCCTCGGCGTCGCGGTCCATCAGGTCTTCCGGATGGAAAGCCTGCGGGACGAGAACCGGCAGACACCTGCAAAGGGAGCGGTATCCCTGCCGGAACAGAACCGGATGCTCGTCTCCAAAGAGGCGCTGATGCAGTTGTCCGATAAAAGCCGGAAGATATTCGTACCTGCCGGAAAATTTCAACTGAAAGGATTCAGCGAACCGGTTGATGTGTGGGTTACAACATCCGACGCTCCGCCGGTCGATACGCAATAGCTTTGAATCCGATGTCATGGCTTGGCCGAGGATCGAATCTGCCGCGCAGGAGAACCGCCGCGAACCGATGAAGGCTATGCTGTCTCATCGAAAAGCGGATCGGGCCAGACCGCACGGATCCGGGTTCCCTTTCCCGGGGCCGAGTCAATTTCAAACTCTCCCCCGGAAAGCTCTGTCCGTTCCCTGATGGTTCCGATCCCCATTCCGCCGCGGTTGAGGCCGTTTCCCTTTTCAGCCGGCGCCGACATTACTTCAATTACTTCAAATCCCTTTCCGTTGTCCTCGACGCTCAGGATCATCTTGCTGCCGGTTCTTTTGAAACAGAGATCCACCCGGTCGGCCTCGCTGTATTTTGCAATGTTCTGAAATGCCTCCTGGACGATTCGGAAGATGACGATCTTGAGCATGGGGGGAATCTCCGCTTCGGTCACATCCACGCTTCTCTCCACCCGGATCTTCTCATGCTTCTCCATGAACTCCCGGCTGAGCCAGCCGATGGCCGTGATCACCCCGAGATCGTCCAGAATCGAGGGCCGCAGATCGGCCATGATCCGCCGGGAATCCTCGATTGTCCCCTGGATCATCGAGATCACGGAATCGAAGGCATCCGGGGGCAGCTCTTTCCTTTTTGCCTCCCTTGCGATATTTTCGATGACATATTTGATCGCGCTCAGGGAGGAGCCGATGCTGTCATGCAGCTCGATGGAGATCCTTCTCCGCTCCTCCTCCTGCACGGTGATCAGGCGGGAGGAGAAGTATTTCAACTGCCGGCGGGACCGGCGCAGGGCATCTTCGGTCTTTTTATGAACGATGGCATACCGGATGGTCCGCTCCAGCAGAGGGGCATTGAGCTGATCCTTGGAGAGGAAATCGGAAGCGCCGGCCTCTGCGGCCTGCACATCCAGCTCATAGCTGCCGTGGCCCGTCATCAGGATGATGGGGGCTCTGCATCCCTGCCGGATAAAGCTTTTCAGCAGGCTCAATCCGTCGGGCCCGCCGAGCTGGTAATCGAGGATATAGACATCGTGAAATCCTTTTTTCAGTTCCTCGAGCGCGGTCTTTCCGGTCTGAACCCAGTCTAGGGTGAAGGAGGGCCTCGATATCTTCGACAGCATGATCCGAACCAGGGTGTAATCGTCCTCATCATCCTCCACCAGCAGCACCCGGATGGTCTCAGGTCTGTCTTCGAGTATACTCATACACATTCTCCTGCAACTACATTGCCATGGTTCAATGTTTATCCCGGGGCAGGATGACGATTTCGAACCAGTACTGCCGGATGACTTTGAGCACAGAGATCAGATCGTCGAAGGTCACCGGCTTGGTGATGTAGGAGCTGGCCCCGATATCGTAGGAGCGGATGATGTCCTCCTCCAGCTTCGATGTGGTGAGCACCACCACCGGAATCTTCTTCAGTTTCGGGTCCGCCTTGATCTCCGAAAGCACCTCCCGGCCGTCCTTTTTCGGCATGTTGAGATCGAGCAGGATGATCCCGGGCCGGGGGTATTTTTCCGCATCGGAATAATCGCCGCGGTTGTAGAGATAATCGAGCAGCTCCTCGCCATCCATCACAAAATAGATTCGATTGAGCAGCCGGCTCTGTTCAAAGCCCCGCTGCATCAGAATTCTGTCATCCGGATCATCCTCGGCCACCACAATGGAAATGGGCTCTTTGAATTCCTCTGTCATTTTTTCTCTTTCTGGTTCGAGTAGGGTCTATCTTGGCCGTTGCCTCCGGCAAGGGATTTCATGGGAGCCGAAAGCCCGCTCTTCTGTTTCTTCGGCAGTTGGATGATAAAGATCGCCCCATGATCCGGACCCCTTTGTGCGGTGATGGTCCCGTTGTGCCGCTCTATGATCTTCCGGCAGATGGCAAGCCCCATGCCGGTTCCCTCGTATTCGCTCCGGCCGTGGAGCCGCTGAAAGGGAGAAAATATCCGATCGATATATTTCTCGTCAAAGCCGATGCCGTTGTCCGCCACCCGGATCTCGCAGAGGAGTTTCTTTTTGACATTTCTCCCCTCGATTTGAATCTCAGGCGGTTTTGATTCGTTGAACTTGAGCCCGTTTCCGATAAGGTTCTGGAACAACTGCATCATCTGGGCCGGATCGGCCTCGATGACCGGCAGATCCTTCCACTCGACCGCGGCACCGGTTTCGTGGATACGCATCTCCAGATTGGAGAGGGCCTCTTGTACCATCTCTTCCAGATCGACCGGTGAAAAGGGCTCTCCTTTTGTCGTCACCAAAGAGTAGCTGAGAAGGGCATCGATAAGAGTCCGCATCCGGATTGCGGCCCCCTGCATCCGCCCCAGATAGTCCCTACCCTCCTCCCCCAGTTCCGCTTCATATTGGCTCCGGAGCAGATCGCCGAATGCCTGAATCTTCCGCAGGGGCTCCTGAAGATCATGGGATGCCACAAAAGCGAAATCCTGCAGCTCCCGGGTTCGATCGTCCACCTGCTCCTCTTTGCCCAGGGCCGTGGCATGCGGCTGCAGCCGGGTCAGCGGGTCCGTGAGCTTTCGGGAGAAGAAGACCGCGGCCGCAAATGCCGGCAGGACCAGAAAGCCGAAGAGCATTCCGTGGGAGAGAAGATCGAGGAAGATGGGCCCCACGATCTCCTCATGGGGCCGGCCCGCCAGCGCGATCCAGCCAAAGGAGGATACGGGCGCAAATGCGGTGACCATATCGGTGGAACCATTGAAATTCTCGAGGGTCGTCATGACCTCCTGGCCTTCAAATGCCTTTTTGATCATGGGAAACTCCTCTATGAGCGGCCCCTTCTCCAACAGCGATGAGTAGCCCGGATACTCGAAAACCGCGACGCCATTCCGATCCAGGAGGTTGAGCATTCCCTTGCCGGTTCTGTCGATCCCTAAGATATTTTCCATATGATCCGCGTAGATTCCCGTCACCATAACCCCGAGCAGGTCTCCGTTGTCGTCCAAAAATCCCCGGTTGATGGTAAAGATCATCCGACCCGTGGTCCCAAAGAAGAGGAGATTGCTGACAGACCACTCTGCGCCGTTCAATATCTTTTTAAAATACTCCCGATCCCCGATATCGGTGCCGACAAATCCCGGAAGGCCGGCATAGGCTATCTTTCCATTGGGCTGAGCCCAGGCAAAGCCGGAAGCCGCCCCATACTCCTTTTCGCTTTCCACGAGCAGACTGTCGATCAATTCCTGAGAAGCGTTTTGGATGATGGCAATTCCTATGACAAGCTCCTGGTGGAGAACATCGTGTACAAAACTTTCGAACCTTTTGGCCACGGCTCTGGCCAGCTCGAGATTTGCGATCATCTCCCGATTTCGCTCATCCCGATACCGTGCAAAATAGATCACCGTCTGAACAAGAAAGATGGCGGCAAAAAGGGCGACAAGAATTAAAAAAAAGCGGTTCTGGATGGTCTCTTTCAGGTGAATACGAATCTCTTCGGCCGCAGATGGTGATTCCCTTTTGCTCAAATTCTTTCTTCTCCGAATATGGTTAGGATTCCTCTTGATTTTGCACAGAGGTATTTAATGAATATCAGACTTCAAAGGGTAAACCCATAGGGTAAAGCCTGTATTCTTTACCGGATTCAACCCTATTTTGGATCGGTGCGGCTAAGGTTCTTTTCAAGGCAAAATACAGGGATCACCCCATTTACGGTTTACGATAATCGTAATATAAAGGGGGTTCAGCAATGGTTTTTTTATTTGAAAGATTTTCAACCTTATTTACAAATGATTTTGAAAGGAGGCGCTTACATGGGTGCTGCACAAGGAGAAGTTTACAAATGCGAAGCTTGCGGAAACGTGGTCTATGTGATGGAAGGCGGCGCAGGGGATCTGGTCTGCTGCGGCGAAGATATGCGGCTGCTCTCCAAGGATGAGGCGGCCGGCTACAGCCCCGGGGATCTTCCCAAGCCCGGCTCTCCCTGATTTAAAGTTTGGGATTGAAAAAAAGAGCGGGGCCGAACCTGAACCGGTGGTTCCGCCGGTTTTTCAAGGCCCCGCTGCCCCCTTTTTTACCTGCCGCTATTGAATTTTTCCCCAAAATGACCTAAAGGACAAAAGCGACATAAAAGACGCAGTGCAGGGCCGAGTTTCGATTCGGGCTTGCAATTTCTGCCGGGAAAACGGTATAAAACCCTTTATGAAGATCGAATTCAGGGATGTTACCTACCGATACCCCGAGACAGATATTCTCATCTTCCAAAGCCTGGATGCCACCATTGAAGGCGCGGGGTTTCATGCCCTCTTCGGCCCTTCGGGAGTCGGGAAGACGACCCTGGCCCGGCTGATCGCAGATCGATCCCTCCCCTTTTCCGGAAAGATCGAGACCCCCGGCATCCGCACCATCCTCTATACCTATCATACCGAGCGCATCCCCGGCTGGGCAACGGTGGAAAGCCACCTGAAGCATCTGGTTCTGTCATCACAGGAGGAACTCCTTTCCAAGCTCATCTCGGTCTTGGGCCTGGAAAACCACCTCGGCTCCCGGTTCCGGCAGCTCTCCATGGGGCAGCAGAACCGGGTCAATCTGGCGCGCTACCTGCTGCAGGATTTCGATCTTCTGATCATGGACGAGAGCCTGGCCAACGTGGATGAGGCCACCCGGGAAAGGATCATTCTGGAGATCAAGGAGATCTTTTCAGGCCGGTCTTTTTTGTACATATCACATAATGTCGCGGAGGTGGCCCGCTTCTGCAAAGAGATTCTGGTGATCCGGGGGCGGGGGAAACGGCCCCAGACGCTTTGTTTGCAGGGGCAGGACAATACCCGAAAGGATGATCCGGACCGGGTTGGACTGGAGAAGACCATGCTGGAAATCGTCCATGCTGCATAGGCGGCTCTATCAGTTTCTGCTGGTCTATACCCTGGGGCTGGGGCTTCTTCTCTCTTTCAAATATCTGCTGGATCTCTCCGACTATGTGATTCCGGGGGTTTCGGATATCCGGAAGGCCGCGACTTCCGTTTTTTTCCGCTATCTGCTGGATACCCTGGATACGCTTTCGGTGGCGGTGGTGGGGCATCTCATCGCCATTGTCATGGCCGGGATTGTCGGCATTCTGGGCCGCTCGGCCTCCTGGTCCGGAACATTTATCCGGGCCGCGGCCTACAATATTCAGGCCTATCCCATCGTGGCCGTTGCCCCGATCATCTTCATCCTCTTCGGAGACGGGATGGTCTCCCGCCTGCTGATCGCGGCCATGATCTGCTATTTCCCGCTTCTGTTGTCCTTTATCGGCGTCTTTGCCGAACCCGTGACCGACATCGAGCACTTCTACACCGCGACCGGCCGGATGAACTGGCGGCTTCAGATCGGCATCCGGGCCTTCGAGAACATGGCCAAACTGACCACGGTGATCACCGGCAGCGCCACGCTGGCCATGGTTGGGACAATCGTGGCCGAGTTTATCGCGGCCACGGCCGGCATCGGCCACAGCATCCGGATCGCGCTCTACCAGAGCGATCTTTCAAAGATTCTGGTCGCGCTCTTTCTCATCGGGATCTTCAACTCTCTCTATCTCTTTCTGCTGGAATGGATCGGGAAGAGAATCCGCGTCCGCTTCGATCCGCCAACCGGAGGACGCGGGGCGCGCAGGGGAAGGCTCATCCTGAAGGGCAAAGAGATCCGGAACTCCATTTGAAAACCTTCAACTGAGAGGAGATATGATGCGTACCTTTCAACGGCTTCAATCGTCGAAATGGCTTATGCTTCTGTTAATTCCCTTTTGCACCCTTCTTCTTTTCACCAGTTGCACAAAAAAGAGCGAGGAGCGGCCCGATCCGATCCGGTACCGGCTTAAATGGCTCTTCAACACCAGCGTGGTGGGAGATCTCTGGGCAGAGGAGAAGGGGCTTTTTGAAAGGGAGGGGCTCATCGTCGAGGTGAAGCCGGGGGGGCCCGAAAAGGATGCGATCAAGGAGCTGGAGCTGGGGCATGCGCAATTCGGTGTGGCCTCGGCCGACATGGTGATCCGGGCCGTTTCCAAGGGCTCGCCCGTGGCCGTCATCGCGCAGCTCTTCCAGACCAATCCCCTCCAGTGGATCTACAGGCCTGGGGAGACGGAAATCAAAACCCCGGAAGGCTTGCGTGGAAAGGTGATCGGCGTCACCTTCGGCGGAAATGATGAGGCGATTCTGCGCGCGCTGCTGGCAAAATATGGAATCCTTGAAGAGGAGGTGGAACTCTTCAGCGTCCGGTACGACTACACCCCGTTTTATGAGAGAAGGGTCGATCTCTGGCCCGTCTATCGGAATGCCCAGGGGATCATCATCAAAGAGAAGCTGGAGGGGGCCGGGGAGAGAGCGGCCTTCTTCGATCCGCACAGGGCCGGGGTTCCCTTTGTAGCCAATTCCGTTGTCACCACAAAAGAGATGCTTCAAAAATCCCCGGAGATTGTGGAAAAATTTACAAAGGCGCTTCTCGCG
This sequence comes from Desulfobacteraceae bacterium, assembly GCA_011390135.1. Taxonomy (GTDB): domain Bacteria; phylum Desulfobacterota; class Desulfobacteria; order Desulfobacterales; family JAABSP01; genus JAABSP01. The sequence continues at coordinate 23,532 of JAABSZ010000038.1, forward strand.
GGGTGGGAGGCGTCGATGGCTCCGGAGAGCGGGGCGGAAGCGATCGCGCTGATTCACCGGTTCGATCCCGATACACCCCTGAACCAGATCGAGCAGCAGTATGCCATCACAAAGAGGATGGTCAAGCCGTCAGCAGATTTTCCAGTCGGAACCATCGACAGGGCCGCTTGGCAGATGACCGAGCAGATCATGGTGGAACAGGGGCTGATTCCGGGGGCAGTGGGGGTGGCGCGGGCGCTTGCGCCCGTAATATCGCGCTGATGGCCTCCTCCCATGCTGAAAATGTCAGCTCCCTTTTCCGATTCGGATCATCTTTGTCGAAAAAGGTCTGCCGAAAAGAAGGTCTAAAATCTTTGGATCGACATCCATTTTTTCCAGAACCAGATCCCGCAGATGTCGGTCATACTGGACGATCTCCTGACAGACATTCTCATCCTGATCCTGATCCTGAATGGATTTGCCAAAAAGATCATGGCTGCACCGGCTCTCATGCTCCTGAATCAGATCCC